>JAZRFH010000046.1:0-6847 GCA_045661245.1 Eubacteriales bacterium
TCTCGTATCCATATATTTGATAAGGATAGTGAGCGTTGCATCTGCCACTAATCTTCGGCCTGTTTCTATTGGCATAAACGAATAAAAAACAAAGGGGTACTGTAGTTTTCAGTGCCCCTTTTAAAATTAGTACAGCATATAAATTCTAAGGTTGAAAACTTGCTGTTTTCTCTTTTTTATATAATTTTTAAACATAAATATTGACGGGCATAGTCTTAATTTGATATAATACTATATGTAAAAGTATATTTTCTTCAGTTGGGGGTATATTATGGCAGGTGAGCTAACTAAAAAACAGATATCGGTGGCTAAAAAGGATGCAATTTCGGCTATCGAAAAGTATAAGTTTGATGCAAGAGAGCAGCTTAAGGAGTTCCGCACAATATCAGCGCTTGTTGCTACGGCGCACCGTGCGTATTCAGATGCGGGATTGCAGAATGAGAAAAAGCCGTCGGTTAAAAATGAGAAAAAGCTGGCAAGGGCTTATGAGAGCTATACCTATGCCACAGATACTTATAAGAAGGCAAGTGCAAAGCTAAGTGGCACGCAAAATCTTATAGAGCGTGAGTACGGAAAGCTTATTGAGCTATCAAGAATGCAGGGTAATTTTAAGGCGGCTGACCGCACAGGCGCAGAATATGAGGAGTATCGCGAAAGCTACGCGCGCCAGCTTGCTAAGAATGACAAAAGCGAGGGTCTTTATGAGATAGTCAAGTCTCAGGAAGCAGCCGAGGCAGAGGAGCCTATAGACGTGGCACCTACGGCTGAATTGCCCGCACCTACCGCCGAGCCTTTAATGCCTAAATCCGTAACGCCTACTATGACCTCGGTTAACGTAGCGCCTGTTACAATTGACGTAACGCCTATTGTTGAAAGAGCAATAAGCTCTGCTATCGAAAAGCTTAACGAGGGGCTTAGCCGCAAGCTTGATGCGTATATCAACAATCTTTCTATACCTGCGGTAGAGGCACCGACAGCTCCCGTGGCAAATGCCAACACACAGCTTGATGCGGGCGTGCTTGAAAACGTTATAGCAGAAGAGTGCGGTGTGGTTGAAAAAATGAAGTCGCTTTGTGAATCAATAAGCGCCCTTATAGTTGAGCTTGGTGCACTTTCGGCTGAATGTAAAACGATTGCCGATAAGCAAAAGGAGCTTGGCGAATTACAAAAGCAGATAAACGATATTCAGCGCCATAACGTAAGAGAGCAGCAGGGTGTGCAGGTTAATCAGCGCCTTGTATCTGAAGAGCAGATTGAGCTTATTGCCGCACAGACTCTTGTAGCCGAGAGCCAGAAGGAGCTTGCACAGCGCCAGAATGCAGTCGCACAGGCACAGAAGGCGGCACAGGAGGCAGAGGGCCAGATTGCAGATGCTATTTCTGCCGTGGCCGATACTAATGCTAAAATTCTTGAAAAGCATCAGCAGCTTGCCGCAAGCGCAGAAAAGCAGAACGCCGTTTTGGGCGAGCTCTCCGAGCGCAGCCGTGAGCTTTTAGCAGAGCAGAGAGGAGCTCTTTCGGCATCTAAAAAGCTTATTAAGGAGCAGCAGCAGCTTAAGACTCGCGCACCGCAGCAGAAGAAAAAGCCTGCAGACTCGTCAGAGAGTGTGCCTAGACCCGAAGATTCTAATGCCGAGGCATAAAGACAATTCTCACTCAAATAAAAAAAGCCCCGTGCACTTACGTGTCAAAGGGGCTTGAATTACTTAAAAATTAAACGATATAGGTGTTTTCCTCATTTAACTCAAGACTATCGTGCTCGGCGGCAACAAGCTGAACGTGGTAAGCGTCGATAACCGCTTCCTCAAGCATAGTGCGGAAATCCGCATTAATGGGGTGCACTATGTCGCGATAGCTGCCGTCGGGATTCTTTCTTGAGGGCATAACGATAAAGTATCTTTCTCTGGCATATATAACCTTAATGTCGTGTACTGCAAGGCAGTCGTCAAAGGTTACCGAAACAACCGCCTTCATAGGACCCTCGTCAAAGAATTTTCTGATTTTGATGTCTGTGATTTGCATAAACATTGTTTCCTTTCCTTGTTGTAGGCATTTTTCATAATCCTGCATATAGTATACAATAAGAACGTATCGAAAATACAGTAAGTTTTTGAACAAATTTACTTTATTTGTAAATTTTCGATTACAAAATATTGAACTCGGGTGGAAAAATGTCAATTAACGATTGTTTAGCGCGAATTATGGGGCAGAGCACAGTGGGTTTTAAAGCAGGGGTAAGGCTACATTTTTTGGGTGTTCTCGGCGCAGGTATGCTGCCACTCTCAGAGCTGTGCCATCGGCTTGGAGCATACGTCACAGGCAGTGATAGGGCATACCGAGAGCAAATGGCAGGTAAATATCCTCACATAAGATTTTGCCCACTGCGACAAGGTAGCTCTGCCGACCTTGTGGTTTATTCTCTTGCGATAGACGAAGGTGACCCTGAGCTTATGCTTGCCAGAGAGATGGGTATACCTACAGTCAGCCGTGCCGAGATGCTTGGATTTTTAATGCTTAGCTACAACCATCGCATAGGCGTTGCCGGTACGCACGGTAAAAGCACCACCACCGCTCTTATTAGCACGGTGCTTTCGGCTTGCGGTAAAGCACCAACAACCCTATCCGGCGCTGATTTGCCGTCGGGCGGGTCACTGCTGCTCGGTGAGAGGGATTATTTTGTATTTGAGGCGTGCGAGTACCGCGATGCCTTTCTCAGTATGCACCCTACCGGTGCCTTGATTAACAATATTGAAATTGACCATACCGATTACTTTGAAGACGAAAATCAGCTATACAACTCATTTTTAAGCTTTGCCGATAAATGTAACGAGCATATTCTGATAGGCACAGACACATCTCTTTCAAAAAAACTCGCGTCTGAGCTTCCGCGTGCGTACACGTTTGGTAAGGACAAGGAAAACGATTTTCGGTACAGCATAACCGCACGTACAGTACAGGGTTCAAGCTTTACGCTCTTTCACCGTACAAGTTCAATCGGTGAATTTGAAATAGGCACCTTTGGCGAGCATAACGTAAAAAATGCCGCGGGTGCGCTCTCGTTATGCTATCTCTACGGTGCTGATATTGCTAAAGCGCGTGAGGCGCTATCACTGTTCCGCGGTATACCCCGCAGGCAAGAGCTTTTAGGATATATAGGGGGCACGAGAGCAGTATACTACGATTACGCCCATCACCCGACCGAGATTTCAGCAACAATTACTGCGCTTAAAGAAAGGCACGGTAACGTTACCGTTATATTCAGGCCTCACACGTTTACCCGCACACGCTCGCTTTTTGAGGGCTTTGCCGCGGCTCTTTCTGCCGCAGACTGTACGGTGGTGCTTGACGTATATGCCGCACGTACAGAAAAAACAGAGGGCGTAGGCTCGCGTGAGCTTGCTATGGCAACCAAGGGGGGCGTGTACTTGGATTTTGATAGTGCGGTAAGCTATTGTTTACAAAATACACTTGGTGCAACAGTTCTTATGGGCGCAGGTGACGTGGACCTTGTAAAGGAAAGGTTAAAAGAATATATAGACGGATAAAATAAGGGGGTAGAAATGAAAAATATACTTGTAAGCGCGTGCCTTCTCGGCACACCCTGCCGCTATGACGGCAAAAGCAAGCCCTGCCACGCGGTAGTAAAGCTTAAAGAAAAGTATAATCTTATACCCGTATGCCCCGAGGTATCGGGCGGATTACCTACTCCCAGAGTTCCCTCGGAAAGAATAGGCGAGAGGGTTATGATGCGTGACGGACGCGACGTTACGGATAATTATAATCGCGGTGCTGAATATGCACTCAAGCTATGCCGCGATAACGGTATATCCTTGGCAATTTTGAAGGAGCGAAGTCCATCGTGCGGTAAGGGTAAAATATATGACGGCACGTTTTCGGGCAAATTAACGGATAGGGACGGGGTTACTGCAGAGCTGCTTATAAAGGGCGGTATACGTGTCCTTTCAGAATCAGATGTTGAGGAGTTGGAGAAAATATATGAAGGACGAAATGATTGTAAATAGACCTACGCTTACCGATATACAGGAGCGTATTATTGAAACAGACGAGCTTTATGAGCTTCTTGAGTCGAAAAGCTATAAGGTCTTGCGCCAGCGGCTTAGGGATATTCCTGCACCCGACCTTGCGGAGCTTATGCAGGATATAGAAAAAGGATATCACACGCTTATTTTCAGGCTTCTTTCAAAGTCGCACGCGGCAGACGTGTTTGTCGAGCTTGAGAGCGACGTGCAAAGGCGCTTGATTGAGAGCTTTAGCGAGGGTGAGCTTGCGGCAATTCTCGACGAGATGTATCTTGACGATACCGTTGACGTTATAGAGGAGATGCCGGCAACCGTTGTAAAGCGTATTATAAAATCCTCAACACCCGAAAACCGCGGTCTTATAAACAGACTGCTTAAATATCCCAAGGATTCTGCCGGTGCGCTTATGACAACCGAGTACGTTAAGCTGTCTTTGGATATGACTGTAGCAGATGCGCTTGCACACGTAAAGAACGTAGCTATAGATAAGGAAACGATTTACACCTGCTACGTTACCGATAGAGAGCGGCATTTAATAGGTATCGTAACGGCAAAGTCGCTTTTGCTCAGCGATGCTGACGCACCGATAAAATCGGTAATGGAAGAGAACGTTGTATATGCAGACACTACCCTAAATAAAGAAGAGGTTGCAAATCTCTTTAACAAGTACGGCTTTATAGCTCTGCCTGTTGTTGACAGTGAATGCAGGCTTGTCGGCATAGTAACGGTAGACGATGCTATGGACGTTATGCGTGAGGAGGCAGAGGAGGACTTTGCAAGGATTGCGGGTATTACACCTACAGAAACACCGTACCTTAAAAGCTCGGTTTTCAGTATCTGGCTATCAAGAATCCCGTGGCTCCTATTGCTTATGATTTCGGCGACCTTCTCAAGTACGATATTAAACCGCTTCGAGGCGGCACTTCCCGCCGTGCTTATACTTTTCGTGCCCATGCTTATGGATACGGGCGGCAACTCGGGCGGTCAGACCTCGGTCACAGTTATACGCTCGCTCTCACTCGGTGAGATTGGCACGAGCGATGCATGGAGAGTGCTGTGGAAGGAAATGCGAGTAGGCTTTATTACCGGTCTTACACTCGGTGCTGTTGCATTCGGTAAGGTTATGCTTGTAGACAGGCTGATAATGCAGAATCCCGACGTTACTCTGATAGTAGCACTTGCGGTATCGCTTGCCTTAGCGCTTACGGTTGCAATATCCAAGCTTATCGGTGCGCTTTTGCCGATTCTTGCGCGCAGAGTAGGCTTTGACCCTGCGGTTATGGCGTCGCCGTTTATTACTACCATAGTCGACGCGGCATCACTGCTTTTGTATTTCTTTATTGCGGCTAAAATCTTTGCACTTTCATAAATTTACTTATCGGGAAAAATCGCGGAAAATAAAACGCGATTTTTTCTTTTTTTCTTGACAATCGCACACGTCGGTGCTATACTCTTATGGTGCTTATAATTATAATAAAGAGATTTTTGAAAGAAGGCGATTTTTTTGTCTACATCAACTATACTTTTAAGTCTTTCGGTAGCTCTGCTCGCAGGTCTGCTTTTATCAAGGCTTGCAAAGCTTGTGCATTTACCTGCGGTTACGGCTTATCTTGTTGCAGGTATACTCGTAGGTCCGTTTTTGCTCGGCAGAATAGGCGTTGAGGGTCTTGGCTTTAACAGCCTTGAACAGCTTGACAGCTTTAAAATAATATGCGACCTCGCGCTTGGATTTATTGCCTTTTCAATAGGTAACGAATTCCGCCTGTCACAGCTTAAGAAAATAGGCAAGCAGGCCACCGTTATAGGTATATTCCAGGCAATTTTCACTACTGTTATCGTTGATGCGGTGCTTGTTTGCGTGCATTTTATAAAGCCCGACCTCTTACCGCTTCCGTCTGCGATAGTTCTCGGTGCGGTTGCAACCGCTACAGCCCCCGCCGCAACGCTTATGGTTGTAAGACAGTATAAGGCTAAGGGTCCGCTGACGGATATTCTTTTGCCCGTAGTTGCTCTTGACGATGCGGTAGGTCTTGTGGTGTTTGCGGTTTCATTTGGTATTGCGGGCGCTATGAATACAGGGCACTTTGACGTAATTTCAATGGCTTTAAATCCGTTTCTTGAGGTAGTGCTCTCGCTTTTGCTCGGTGCTCTTATGGGTTGGCTCTTTACAATATGCGAGAAGCATTTCCACTCACGCAGTAAGCGTATGGCAGTGTCGGTTACCTTCGTTATGATGACTGTAGCACTCTCTCAGCTCAAGTTTGAGCTTGGCAGTGTTCATATCGCGTTTTCAAGCCTTCTCTCCTGTATGATGCTCGGTACTGTTTTCTGCAATATCTGTGATTTCTCTGAGGAGCTTATGGATAGAGCAGACAGATGGGTAGCACCTCTTCTCATACTCTTCTTCGTTATCAGCGGTGCAGAGCTTGACCTCTCTGTATTTTCAAGCATCGGATTTGTGATTGTAGGTATTGTATATATTATCGCGCGCTCGATAGGTAAATATTTCGGTGCGGGCATCAGCGCGAAAATTACAAGGTGCGACCCGCATATAGTTAAGTATCTCGGAATTACGCTTTTGCCGCAGGCAGGTGTTGCGCTCGGCATGGCAAGCCAGGCGGTGGAGCTTGACCCCGGTATCGGCAACGTAGTCAGGTCAATAACGCTCTTTGCCGTTCTCGTTTACGAGATAGTAGGACCGTTCCTTACTAAAATCGCGCTTACCCGCGCAGGCGATATTCAAAGCAAGCCGGAGGGCATTTCTGCCCGTCGTGAAAACACGAATTAACATAAAAAGTCCCGAGAAAA
>JAZRFH010000047.1:0-33442 GCA_045661245.1 Eubacteriales bacterium
TATAAAAAAATACTATTCCTCTTACTCGGGTACAGACGACCTTTTTTCAATTGGCAGCCTCGGACTTATTAAAGCCACGGACACCTTTAAATCCGAGCTTGGCACGAGGTTTGCAACCTATGCCGCAAAATGCATACAAAACGAAATACTTATGTTTTTCCGCAGTCAGAAAAAGCTACAGTGCGAGGTATCAATAAACGATACTATCGACATTGACAAGGACGGAAATCCACTGACCTACCTCGATATTATCAGCGTTGAAGAGGATATTGCCGACGAGATTGACCTTAAAATACATATCTCTAGGCTTCGCGAGCTTATCGAAAGCACACTTGACGGTCGCGAGAGAGAAATAATCACCCTGCGATACGGGCTTTCGGGCTACAAGCCGAGAACACAGCGCGAGGTTGCAAAATATCTCGGAATTTCACGCTCGTACGTTTCAAGGCTCGAAAAAAAGGCACTTGATTCGTTAAGGGCGGCATTCGGTGACGATATACCCGATTTTTGCAACTGAGGTATAAAACGAAAAGCGTGTGGTAAACTATTAGCAGGTGTAGGCGACCCTTGTCACTTACGCTATACAAATGCAAAGGAATAGAAAATGAACGCGTTAATGATAATTGACAAAATCGCCCTTGTTATTGCCATAATCGGTACTCTTAACTGGGGCAGCGTAGGTTTATTCTCCTTTGACGCTGTGGCGTGGATAAGCGGCGGTGCTACCACAATTCTTGCAAGGATTATCTACGTAGCCGTAGCCCTTGCGGGTATATGGTGCATTTCCGTTCTCTTCCGTCACGACGATGAGGTTATAGAGAACCACGCGTAAATCTTGGCTCTGAGAGCCAAACACAGGGAGCGAGGTGCGACAGTGCCTCGCTTTTTTGGCGCTTTCTTAAAAAGAGCATAAAATATAATAAGCGTATTTTTCGCTTATAGGTTTTAAATTACAAAAAAATGGCAAATATATACTCGTAAGATTTGCCACAGGAGATATAAAAATGAACATAAAGCGCGGTGACATTTATTACGCGGATTTAAGCCCTGTAATAGGGAGTGAGCAAGGGGGACTGCGCCCCGTTTTAATAGTGCAGAACGACGTTGGTAACAAATACAGCCCTACGGTTATTGCGGCGGCGATTACCTCACGGGTAAGCAAGGCTAAGCTGCCGACACATATTGACCTTACAGGTGAGGGTGCAGGACTTGCGAAGGACAGCGTGGTTCTTCTTGAGCAGATACGCACCATAGACAAGAAAAGGCTGAAGGAAAAAATGGGCCACGTTGACGAGGACACAATGAAGAGTGTCAACTCGGCAATAGAGGTCAGCTTCGGTCTTGGCGGCGTTATAGGTTAAAAATGTAATAAAGCCTACCCTCGGTGCATAGTCTTAGATAAGATAAGTACAAAGGAACGGTAGGCAAAATGAATAGTTACAAGCCTGAGGGAATAATTATATCAACCGAGAAAAACAGAGAATACACTAAGGACCTCGACGGTCTTATGCGCGCAGAGGCAGACGGGGCGATACTTGAAGGGTCGGTGGTAATGTGCGACCACAGCTTTAATTTACACTTAGAGCTTGGCGCAGGAGTGCGTGCGATAATCCCGAGAAAAGAGGTGCAGTATCTGCGCCCGGGTGAGGAGCTTAAGGACATTGCGGTGCTCACTCGCGTCGGCAAAGCCGTGTGCTTTAAAATTCTTGGCTTTGAAATATTGCCAAGCGGTGAAACGATAGCTATAGCCTCACGGCGCGCGGCACAAAGAGAGTGTATGCTTAACTACACAGACACTCTCGTACCCGGTGATATTATACAGAGTAGGATTACGCATCTTGAAAGCTTTGGGGCATTCGTTGACGTCGGGTGCGGTATAACCTCGCTTTTATCAATTGATGCAATATCGGTATCGCGTATCTCGCACCCTTCTCTGCGCCTATCTGTCGGCGACCTGATTTACACGGTAGTGCGTACAATAGATGCAGGGGGACGTATATACGTTTCCGAGCGTGAGCTGCTTGGCAGCTGGGAAGAAAACGCCGCACTCTTTGCCGAGGGGCAGACCGTCAAAGGAATTGTAAGGAGCGTGCTTGACTACGGCGTATTCGTAGAGCTAAGACCCAACCTTGCAGGCCTTGCCGAATACAGAGAGGATGCGCGCCCCGGGCAAAGCGCCGCAGTCTACATAAAATCGATTATACCCGAGAAAATGAAAATCAAGCTGATTATCATAGACACAACCGACGTGCCCGAGCCTCAAACGCCGCTTGAGTATTTCATTGACACAGAAAGAGTGACGCATATTGATTCGTGGGTTTATTCGCCCCCGTCGTCAAAGCGGGTAATTGAAACTGTTTTTAACTAATATTGCTTGATTTTAAGCTCTGCCTATGCTATACTTGAAAAAAAGAGGTGGCGTATGGTAGAGCTTAATAACGATTGGGACGTTTTATTGAAGGAAGAATTTAAAAAGGATTATTACCTTATCCTTCGTGAATTTTTAAAAACCGAATATTCGACTAAACGTATTTATCCTAAAATGCAGGATATATACAATGCACTGAGATACACCTCGTATGAGAATACGCGCGTTGTATTGCTTGGGCAGGACCCGTACCACGGTGAAGGCCAGGCGCACGGCCTATGCTTTTCGGTAAAGGCAGACGTACCCCACCCGCCCTCGCTTAAAAACATATTCCGTGAGCTTGAGAGCGACCTCGGGATAAAGCCCACGTTGTCGGGCGAGCTGTGCGGCTGGGCGCGCGAGGGAGTTTTACTGCTTAACACTACCCTTACAGTGCGTGAGGGCGCGCCGCAAAGCCACAAGGGCCGCGGCTGGGAGATACTTACAGATAAAATCATATCTCTGCTTAACGAAAAGGAGCGCCCCGTGGTCTTTCTTTTGTGGGGCGGTAACGCAAGGACGAAAAAGGCGCTTATCACAAACCCGCGCCATCTTGTGCTTGAATGTGCACACCCCTCGCCTCTCTCCGCTTACGCGGGCTTTTTCGGCTGTAAGCATTTTTCGCGTGCAAACGAGTTTCTGATAAGCGTCGGTGAAAAGCCGATAAATTGGGCAAATATTAACGGTTAATACCATACCGTGTTAAATATTAGGTAAACTAAGGTTTACAAAAACTCCTTCCAATGGCGGAAGGAGTTTTGTTTTTTAGTATTTAATTAAGTAATAAACTATAAGCAGTGCACCGAGCGCTATGCGGTATATACCGAACGGTATAAAATCGTGCTTTTTAACGAAGTTCATAAGAAAACCGATTGTAACAAGAGATACACCGAGTGACACTGCAGTAGCAGTAATCAACACTCCCCACGCAAGCAGTGGCACGGTAACGCCCGTTTCTATTACGTACGAGAAAAAGCCGAGCGACTTCAAAAGGCTTGCACCGAGCATTGCGGGTATGCCCATAAAAAACGAAAACTCTGCCGCGGCACTGCGTGAAATACCAAGCGTTCTTGCACCGAGTATCGTAGAGCCCGAGCGCGAGGTGCCGGGGATAATGGCGAGCATCTGAAAGCCGCCCATCATAAGAGCTTGCTTATAGCTGATACCATCAACCGCTTCTATCTTAGGGGCTCTCTTTTTCTGTATCTTCTCAACCACGATAAACAGTACACCGTAAACTATAAGGGCTATTGCAACTGTAATAAAATTGTATATCCAGCCGTCAATATCCTTACCCGATAGCTCCTCTAAGAGCTTATCAACAACTATACCTACAAAGGCAGCGGGTATACTTGCTATTAAAACCTTGAGCCACAGCTGCCAGGTGCCCTTACGTTCAGGGGTCGTTTTTTTCTTTGAAAACGGATTAAGCTTATTAAAAAACAGTATTACGACAGCCATTATAGCACCAAGCTGTATTACCACCTCAAACATACTCATATATTCAGCGGCAAATTCACTGCCGAGATTCGGGGCAACAGACAGACGCACGAACTCGTCAAGCAGAATTATATGCCCCGTTGAGCTAACGGGCAGCCACTCGGTTATGCCCTCAACGATACCAAAGAGTATCGCCTTTAAAATTTCAATTATTTCCGTCATAATCTACCTTTACTCCCCTGCCCTGAGTATGTCACCCGCCTTGACGGTAAAGGGCATTCTCATAATAAAAGTCATATACGGGTGGGGCGTTGAGCTGATAGGCTCGCCCGACTCGTCGTAAAGCTCATCTATAACAAGGGGCACACCTACCTTACCCGGTGTTAAAAGCTCACACCTCTCTCCCAGAATCATTTTATTTCTCTGCGAAAGCACGGCAAGCCCCGTATCCTCATTATACGATATTACGGTGGCAAGATATGCCTTTTCCTTTATATACCCTGCAGTTTCTGCAGTATTTGCGTCGGTATGCGAGTCGGAGAAATAATATCCCGTCTGATAATCCCTGTGGCTGACAGACAGAAGCTCGCGGTACCAAAGCGGATTGTACTCGTAAGCACCCGAGCTATAGGCGTCTATTGCCATACGGTAGGTATTGGTTACCACGGCGGTGTAATAGGCGCTCTTCATTCTGCCTTCGATTTTAAAGGAATTTATCCCTGCCTCTATAAGCTCGGGTATATGCTCGATAGTACAGGTGTCACGGCTTGCCATAATAAAGGTCTCACCGCCGTGCTCCTCTATCGGCATTCTTAGGTCTGGGCGTTTTTCCTCGGCAATTTCATAGGTATAAAGATTATAGTTCCATCTGCAGGGCTGTGCGCACGCGCCGCGGTTAGCATCTCTGCCAATTATGTGGTTTGAGAGCAGGCATCTGCCACTGTAGGAGATGCACATTGAGCCGTGTACAAAGCACTCAATCTCACAGTCCTCGGGCAAATTTCTGCGTATTTCCTTAATTTCCTCTAGTGAAAGCTCACGCGAGAGCACTATTCTTTTAGCACCGAGCGAATACCACGCAAGGCAGTCGGCAGAGCTTACCGCACACGCCTGAGTGGATATATGAATATCGGTCGCGGGGAGCATTTGCTTTGCCAGCATAAATACACCTATGTCGGCAATAATAAGCGCGTCGACGGGTATATTTTTCAGCGCCTCAAAATAATCCTTAAGTGCGGGATACTGATTTTCGCGCGGCATAATATTAACGGTAAGATAAACCTTTACCGAGCGCGCGTGCGCATATTCAACAGCCTCGCTCAGCTCCTCAATCGAGAAATTATCGGCCGCCGCACGCATACCGAACTCTCTGCCCGAAAGATATACGGCATCAGCACCGTAGAGAATTGCGGCACGCATTTTTTCAAAATTACCCGCAGGTGACAAAAGCTCCGGCATAAGCACCCCCCTTTCATTTATAGATACAGTTTAACATATAATTTGCGATTTTTCAAGATAAAGTCAATATTAAATCAATTTCCCACGCGGGCACGCATCTTAGCCTGCATAAGGACAGCTTGTAAAACGGGTACTTCTCACCAAGATAATTGATAAGCGAGAATATATCGCGGCTTCTGTGTTAAAGCGATACCAAAAGCGCAGGCTTGTATAGAGAAATCGTTTCGTGTGAGCCTATAAGCGAGAGAAGCTCTGCCCCCTCAACGTCGTATTTTATATAGTCGGGCGCAAGCTCTAGGCTATCAAGTGTAACCACGGCAATCTCCGTGTCCTTATGCTCGTACGATGCGGTTGCAGCATAGGTGGAATTGCGGTTGCCCGAGGCTGAAAATTGACACGCCCCCATACTATCAAGCGCCAAAGCGTTAATTGGGGTCAGCTTTATACCCGTCTGCGTATCGCAGAATTTTACAAGTCTTTTATATGTTTTAGGGTCAGGCTCAATGAGCGTTGCCTCGCTAAGTGCGGGCATATAAGAGATAGCTTCCTTTAACGTATCTCCGTTATACGCACCGACGTCAATATAGCTTTTTATGTTACCTACGGGCAAAAGACTGTATAGACCGTCCTTATCCGTAGCGCAAGCCTCAAGATATTTCATTTTGCCCGTAAGCTTAAAATGCAAAATAGCCGCAAAAACACTTTTTGAGATTTCGTCAGATAGCGAATTGTATGCTTTTACTATCTCACCGTAATGCGCATTGTAAAAATCCTTGTCGAAATATTCCGAGGTATCTGCTACGGGCATATCGGGTATATACATATCGTAATTTTTATCAATTTCGGCAAGCATATCCAGCACCTCGGCTCTGTTTGAGGCAAATGACAAAAGGATTACAAAGTCGGTATATTCTTCCTTGATTTCGGAGAACGAACGCACCCTGTAGCCCCTGTAGCTGTGACCGCGCACAAAGCCGTCTGAGGCAAAGACTGCCGAAGGCGTGATATTGAATTTTTCAAGCCTTTCAAAAAGCTTATCAGCACCGTTGCCCATACCGTAAACCACGATTGGTCTGCTTTCGTTTTTCAAAGCCTGCCACATATCGGTAAGCACGGGATATTCCGGCAACATGTATATTTTTTGCTCCATAGCTAATCCTTTTTCGTTTTTATACTTGAAAAGCCTCGCGCGTTATGGTAAAATAGAGAAAAAACTTGGGAGGCTGTTATGGACTGTCTTTTTTGCTCAATAATTAAGGGTGATATTCCCTCTACAAAGGTTTATGAGGACGAGGTATGCTTTGCGTTTCTTGATATAAATCCGCAAGCACCCGTGCACTGCCTTATCGTGCCCAAGCTGCATATGGCATCTCTTAACGATATTGACGAGGAAAACAAGGGTGCGGTTGCGCACATTATGTCGGTTATCCCCCGTATTGCCGTAGCACTCGGCCTTGAAGGCGGCTACAGGGTTGTTACCAATATAGGTGAAGACGGCTGCCAATCGGTAAAGCACCTGCATTTTCATATTCTCGGCGGCGAAAAGCTCTCCGAAAACATGGCGTAATTAGATGTACAATATAATAGCTTAGCTATCAACAGTAAAAGGACAGGGAATGTTTTTCGTTCTCCGTCCTTTTTTCTACTCAAGCACTGCATTTGCGGGCATAGAATCAAACAGTTAAATTACGTGCTGACGCACTTCTCGAAACATCCGGATAATTAACGTAAAGAGGAGTTGTTTCGTCAAGCCTTGAATACTGTACTTAAAGCTCATTATCCATATTGTACTAATGAATAAAAGCCAACAGGTTATAAAAAACAAACCCCGAAAAACTTCGGGGTTTACTTAGCAAAGTCGGAAAATTAAACCTTTTCCTTAACCTTTGCAGCCTTACCAACTCTGTCTCTGAGATAGAAGAGCTTCGCACGGCGAACCTTGCCCTGACGGAATACTACAACCTTCTCAACGTTGGGAGAATGAAGGGGGAAGGTCTTCTCAACGCCTACACCGTAGGAAACGCGTCTTACGGTAAAGGTCTCGGAAATGCCGCCACCGCGCTTAGCAATAACGGTACCCTCGAAAAGCTGAGTTCTGGTCTTCTCACCCTCGGTGATGCGGATATAAACCTTAACGCTGTCACCGATTTCGAACTGAGGAACCTCAGTCTTAAGCTGCTCATTTGTAAAAGCCTGAATCTTATCCATTCTATTGGCCCTCCTTAAAACACCGAACGTTCGTGCAGAGCGCGCAGAGGACCGTTCTGATAATATACCGTGAAATGCACAGTTGAAGTTATTATATCATACAGATGCATCCGTGTCAATAGGTTTTGTGAAGAATTTTTTTAAGCTTTTGAATTATTTATATTGTATTTTAAGCTTTAGTGTGATATAATGTACAGTGAGAAAATTTACGTGTAAAGGCGGTGAGCCTATGGAAGATAAAATTAATAACGAGCTCGGTGCAATCCCCGTGGCAGAGGAGCCCAAAAAGGCGGCTCGGGACACGGATACAGAGGTGCAGGCTAACGATACACAGAGCCAAGAGGTTATCTCATTCGAAGAGCCCGAGAGTGCTCGCGAGGATACAGAGATAGCCGACAGCGAGGAAGATAGCCCCCTGCCCGCCCAAAACGGAGAGGAAGAGTTTATCTTTGACGGTGAGGATGCCCCGAGCTTTGAGCTTATAGATGACGCGGGTGAGGAAGATACAGACCGCCTCTCCAAGCAGGACACTACTGAGGTCGACGAGGCTGAGGGTGAGAATGACGGTGAGGCTATACCCGAGGGCGAGGAGCAACCGACAGAGCCCGAGAAAAAGGCAAAAAAGGAGCGCACCGTAGGAACGCGCAAAATAGACACTGCCTTTGACTTTATTGAGCTGTTTATCTTTACCCTTGTTGGCGTGCTCATTGTTACGTCGTTTTTGTTCAGGCACTCGGTGGTTTCGGGTGACTCTATGCAAAACACCCTGCAAAACGGTGACAGGCTGATAATCTCTGACCTCTTTTACGAGCCCGAATACGGTGACATTGTAGTGGTTGAGGACCGCACCGCAGGTATGGATACACCGATAGTAAAGCGAGTTATTGCTACCGAGGGTCAAACCGTGCGCGTTGAGCGCGACGGAATTTCTGTTGACGGTGTTAAGCTTGCCGAGGAATACGTTTTCACAGACGGATTTAACTATCACTACGACCTTGACCCGTTTGCATTTACGGATAATGAAACGCTGGTAGAGGAATTTGGCAAATACTACGAGTTTGTAGTACCCGAGGACGAAATATTCGTGCTTGGCGACCACAGAAACGACTCGCGCGATTCAAGATACTACGGCACAGTGCGTGAGGACGCGGTGCTTGGCAGGCTTGTTTTAAAATTCTACCCCTTTGACGAATTTGAGTTTTATTTATTTGAGGACTGAATATAATGGCAACGAACCCTATACAGTGGTTCCCGGGCCATATGGCGAAAACGCGCAGGATAATGAAGGAGTGCTTGCCCGAGGTTGACCTTGTGCTTGAGCTTATCGACGCGCGTATACCCTATAGCTCGAAAAACCCGGAAATAGAAAAAATGCTTGGTGCAAAGCCAAGAATAACGATACTTACAAAATGCGACCTTGCAGACCCTGCAGCCACTGCGCTTTGGGTAAAAAAATACCGCGAGGACGGTATTCGCACGGTGGCTATAGACAGCAAGGCGGGTGCGGGAATATCCGAGATTTCTGCGGCGGTTAAGGCCGAAATGCGCGAAAAGCTTGAAAGATACGAGAGCCGCGGAATGTCGGGCAGACGCCTTAAGGCTATGATTGTCGGCATACCCAACGTCGGCAAGTCGTCGCTTATAAACAGGCTTGCAGGCGGCAAAAAGGCAAAGGTTGAAAACCGCCCGGGCGTTACCCTGACAAAGCAATGGGTGCCGACCGATATAGGTCTTGACTTACTTGATATGCCAGGTGTGCTCTGGCCTAAGTTTGAGGACGCACGCGTGGGTGAAAACCTTGCTATGACCGGTGCTATACGCGACGGCGTGCTTGACACGATAGAGATTGCCATGCTGCTTTGCACAAGGCTTACAGAGGTGGCAAGGGATAAGTTTCTGAATAGATACAAGCTTAAAGACGAGGATATTCAGGGTCTTGACTCATACGACCTATTTGAGCTTGTGGGCAGACGTCGCGGCCTTTTGGTTTCAGGCGGAGAGATAAACCACCCGAGGTGTGCCGAGATGCTGCTTGAGGAGTTCCGCTCTGCCAAAATTGGCAGAATTACTCTGGAATTACCGGGAGAGAATAAAAATGCCGAGCTTTGATTTTGAAGAAAAGCATTATGCCGAGGGCTACGCGGCCGTTTGCGGCTGTGACGAGGCGGGCAGAGGCCCGCTTTGCGGACCTGTGGTTGCGGCGGCGGTTATTTTGCCGCGCGGCTGTATAATCGAGGGTCTTAACGACTCAAAAAAGCTCTCGGAGAAAAAGCGCGAGGCGCTTTACGATATTATATGTGAAAAGGCTATAGCCTACGCGATAGCCGAGGCGAGCCCTGCCGAGATTGACGAATACAACATACTCAATGCGTCCATGCTTGCTATGAGGCGAGCGATTGAGGGCTTGGCGGTTAAGGCAGACTTTGCTCTGATTGACGGCAACTGCACGCGCGGCTTTACTATTCCCACCGAGGCAATAGTCGGGGGAGATGCCAAGAGCTACTCTATCGCGGCAGCGTCGATACTTGCTAAGGTAACGCGTGACAGGGGGTGTATCGAGCTTGACAGGCTTTACCCCGAATACAATATCGCAAAGCACAAGGGCTACCCCACAAAGGAGCATATGGCGGCGGTACGAGAGCACGGGGCGGCACCCATATACCGTAAGAGCTTTTTAAAGTTCTTAGACAAGAATGAAAATACTTGAGATTTTAACCCCAAAGCGCAAGCTCGGCAATTTTGGAGAGCGCGCGGCGGCTAAATACTTAAAAAAACAAGGATATAAAATCCTTGAATACAACTACGTTTATAAAAACCACGAAATCGACCTTATTGCAAGGCGCGGTGACGTTACGGTTTTTGCCGAGGTTAAGTGCCGCACGGTGGGCTATGAGAGCCCAAAGGAGCCAAGGCCCGCGTCTGCTGTGACCCCGAAAAAGCAACGCGCCATTATTGACACGGCACACGGCTATATGCTTGAATACGGCTGTAAGGGCAGAAAACGCCTTGACGTTATAGAGGTGTATGCCGAGCGCACGGGCAAGGGCTTAAAGGTAAAGGAAATTAAGCACCTGGAGGGTGCCTTCACAAGAGATACCGCCGCAAAATGCGGCACACAAAGGAAAGGATAACTATGAATTACATCAGCACAAGGGGCGGCAGTGCCCCGGTTACGTCAGCTTACGCAATTAAAAAAGGACTTGCAGAGGACGGCGGTCTTTATATGCCCGAGTGCATCCCTGCCCTTACGGGTGACGAGATAAGGTCGCTTATAGACAAGGATTACTGTGACAGAGCCGTTTTTGTGCTGAGCAAGTTCCTTACCGACTATACACAAGAGGAGCTGAGAGCCGACGTTTGCGGTGCTTATGCACCTGAGAAATTCGGTGACCGCCCTGCCCCCGTGACCTCACTCGCCGAGCTTGGATATATGCTTGAATTGTGGCACGGCCCGACATGTGCCTTTAAGGATATGGCACTGCAGCTTATGCCGAGGCTTTTCGTAAGGGCACTGAGAAAATGCAACGAGAAGCGCACCGCCTTGATACTCGTAGCAACCTCGGGTGACACCGGAAAGGCAGCACTTGAGGGCTACCGCGACGTTGAGGGCACGAAGATAAAGGTATTCTACCCCACGGGCGGTGTGAGCCGTGTACAAAAGCTGCAAATGCAGACGCAGGAGGGCAAAAACGTCTCGGTTTCGGGCATTGTGGGCAACTTTGACGACGCACAGACGGGCGTTAAGCGCATTTTCAGCGACAAGGAATATGCGGGAGAGCTTGACAGCAGAGGCGTATTTCTCTCAAGCGCTAACTCTATCAACTGGGGCAGACTCGTGCCGCAGATAGTTTACTACGTATCGGCATACTGCGATATGGTAAAGAGCGGTGCTATAGCACTCGGTGACGAAATAGACGTCTCTGTACCCACGGGTAACTTCGGCAACATTTTTGCCTGCTACATAGCAAAGAAAATGGGTCTGCCCGTAAACAGGCTTATCTGCGCGTCAAACAAGAACGACGTGCTTACCGAGTTTCTCACAAGCGGCAGGTACAACAAAAACCGCCTCTTCCATACCACGATATCCCCGTCAATGGATATTCTTATCTCCTCAAACCTTGAAAGACTGCTTTATATAACCCTCGGCACGGAAAAGACACGTGCTTATATGGAAAAATTAAACGGCGAGGGTGAATACACCTTATGTAAAGAGGACTTTGAGAAGATTTCCCGTGACTTTATCGGTATAAGTGCCGACGAAGAAAAAACCAAGGCAACCATCAAGAACATATACGAGAGCAAAAACTGCCTTATCGACACCCATACTGCAGTTGCCGTTTATGCGACAGAGCAATATCTGAATGCCAATAAGGCAGAGAGAAAGGTGCTTACCGTTTCCACAGCGTCGGCATACAAGTTCGCACGCGACGTATACCTCTCTCTTACAGAAAAGCCAATAGGCGACCTCGAGGCACTCTTAGCACTGTGTCAGCTTACAGGCACCGAGATTCCCGCACCGCTTGCGGTACTTACCTCTAAAGAGGTAATTCATACGGAAACCATCAAAAAAGAGGATATGGAAAGGGCAGTTTCGGACTTCACCGCGAAGTAATCAGCACTCGCGCGGCTTGAAGGTAGCGCAGGCTGTATTGGCAGAGCAATCTGCCTCTCTCGGGCCTACGCAGATTGTACCGGCAAAGCAATCGTTAACACCGTCGTGAAAGGCGCAATTCTTTACGTCGCACACAACGCCGCGTATCTTGCTCTGGCGGTCAACGTCACATTCGTTCATTCTTTTCTTCTCTTGCATTTCATTTCTCTTTTCCGCAGGTATTGACCTGCACTGATATTATTCGCAACGCACAACAAAAATATACTGTCAGCGAGAAAAAATATGTCTTTATATGCAATTTCGGACCTGCACCTTTCAACGCATGAATCTACCGATAAATCAATGGAGGTTTTCGGCGCGAGGTGGCAGGACTACGTAAACCGACTTGAGCGCGCGTGGCGGCATCTGGTCACGGATAACGACACTGTGGTAATACCGGGTGACGTTTCTTGGGCGCTGTCGCTTGAAGAGGCTGTGTGCGACCTGAAATTCATAGACTCCCTGCCCGGCAAAAAGCTGCTTTTAAAGGGCAACCACGATTTTTGGTGGAGCACTATGAAAAAGCACGAAAAGCTCTTTTCGGAAAATGAAATAAATACAATCGACTTTATCTTTAACAATGCCAAAGAGGCAGACGGCTTTATCCTTGCGGGCACGCGCGGCTGGTATCACGACGAGGACGTAAAAAACGCACCGAGCGAGGTGGATTTTCAAAAGCTCGTTGCGCGTGAGGAGGGGCGCCTGCGCACAAGCCTAAAAGCTGCGGCAGAGCTTCGCGGCGACTCGGAGCGTGAAATTATAGTATTTATGCACTTTCCGCCCTTTTGGTCGGGCAAGGCGTCCGAGGGTATAATAAGCCTTTTGCACGAATACGGTATTAAGCGCGTTTACTTCGGCCACATACACGGCAACTATACCCTGCCGCCCGTTATCGAATACGAGGGTATCAGCATGAGCCTTGTTTCTGCGGATTACTTGAATTTTACACCAAAAATTATAACAAAAGCACTCTAACGGCGCAAAAAATCAATTATTATGACGATAATTCGGCAAATCGCTTGACAAAGCCGAACTTTTATTGTAGAATATATTGGCTATTTTAAAGGATAATTAAAAAATAAAAATAAAACCAAATTTTCGGAGGAAAGAAAATGAGCCTTATTAAAAAGGAGCTTACTGAGAAGTCGGGCTACATCATTGAGTTTTCGGTAAGTGAGGAAGTTTACAGAAAGGCCGAGCTTGATGCATACAAGAAGAACGTTAAGAGCATCAACGTACCCGGCTTCAGAAAAGGAAAGGCACCCCTGTCCATAATCAAGTCTATGTACGGCAAGGACGTATTCTTTGAGGATGCTATCAACGAGTGCATTCCCGAGGCATTCGAGGCGGCTGTTAAAGAGGCAGGTCTTGATATCGTAGGCAATCCCAAGTTTGACCTTGTTTCAAACGACGGTGATATCGTTCTTAAGGCTGAGGGCTTCGTTAAGCCCGAGGTTGCTATTGAGGGCTATCTTGGCATTGAGGCTGAGAGAAAGGTTAAGAAGGTTACAGAGGCAGACGTTAAGGCAGAGCTTGAGCGCGCGCTTGACAGAAACGCAAGATTCGTTTCTGAGTTTGAGGGTGCGGTTGCTGAGGGCGATACAGTAACTCTTGACTTTGAGGGCACAGTTGACGGCGTAGCTTTCGAGGGCGGCAAGGGTGAGAACCACGAGCTTAAGCTTGGCAGCGGCAGCTTTATCCCCGGCTTCGAGGAGCAGCTTGTCGGCAAAAAGCTTGGTGAAGAGATTACAGTAAGCGTTACCTTCCCCGAGGATTATCACGCAAAGGAGCTTGCAGGCAAGGCGGCTGAGTTTAAGTGCACTATGAAGTCCCTCACGCAGCTCCCCCTCGCTGACGACGAGTTTGCAAAGGACGTTTCCGAATTTGATACTATAGCTGAATATAAGGCTGACCTTAAGGCAAAACTTACTGCGAGCGCTGAGGCTGCAGCAGACCGTGAGTTTGAGGGCGCTATCGGCGAGGCTCTTATCGAGAAGCTTGTTGCTGAGATTCCCGAGCCTATGTTTGAGGTTGAAACCGAGAACTATCTGCGCGACTACGACACACGTCTTCGCCAGTCCGGCCTTGACCTTAAGACCTATATGAAGTATACAGGCCTTACTCTTGACGCAATCCGCGCTCAGCTTCGCCCCGAGGCTGAAAAGCAGGTTAAGCTCCGTTTGGCGCTTGAGAAGATTGCGGCACTTGAGAGTCTTGACGCAACTGAGGAAGAAATCAACACCGAGTATGAGAACATCTCAAAGGCATACTCCGTTGAGCTTGACGAGGTTAAGGGCATGATTGCCGCTGAGGATATCAAGAAGGATATTACCGCAGGCAAGGCAATGAAGCTTGTTAAGGAGAATGCTAAGGTTAAGAAGGCGGCTGCTAAGAAGGCTGCCCTCAAGGCAAAGGACGAGGGCGAGGCAGAAAAGCCCGCAAAGAAGCCCGCGGCTAAGAAAACCGCTACAAAAAAGGCTGCTGACGCCGAGTAATTAACACAATACCTACAGCCGATGGTGTAACTGTCGGCTGATTTTAAAATCACAAAACGCAGTATATACTGTAAAAGAGGAGAAATATTATGCCACTTGTACCAAACGTTATTGAGCAGACACCTAACGGTGAGCGTGCCTACGACATTTATTCAAGACTTTTAAGTGACAGAATTATCATTCTTGCAGACGAGGTTAACGACACTACCGCATCGCTTGTTATAGCCGAGATGCTTTTCCTTGAGGCGCAGGACCCCGACAAGGATATTTATTTCTACATCAACTCCCCCGGCGGCTCTGTTTCCGCAGGACTTGCAATCTACGATACTATGAATTACATCAAGTGCGACGTATCTACGATTTGTATGGGTATGGCGGCATCTATGGGTGCGTTTCTTCTCTCGGGCGGTGCGCGCGGTAAGAGATTTGCCCTGCCCAACGCCGAGATAATGATACATCAGCCCCTTGGCGGCACTAAGGGTCAGGCAACCGATATAAAGATACATGCAGACCATATACTCAAAACGCGCGAGCGCTTAAACCGCCTGCTTGCCGCACACACCGGTAAGCCCCTTGAGGTAATTGAGAGAGATACTGAAAGAGATAATTTCCTCTCGGCAGACGAGGCTGTTGAGTACGGCCTTGTAGACAAGGTTATAACCAAAAAGGATATTTAATATGGCAGACACGAATAACGGTGTAACGCGTCAGTGTGCCTTTTGCGGCAGGGGTGAAGAAAGCTGTGCTGTGCTATTCCCCGCGCTTGACCGCAAGACGTATATCTGTGACGAGTGCGTTGACGTATGCGCCGACTTTTTAGACGAAAACTACAGGGTAAAGGAAACGCCCGACGAAGAGGAGCTCACCTACGAGTCACTGCCCCGCCCTAAGGACATCAAGGCGATGCTTGACGAGCACGTTATCGGGCAGAATGATGCAAAGCTTGCCCTCTCGGTTGCGGTGTACAATCACTACAAGCGCCTGCTTACAATTGACGACAAGAAGAGGAAGAAGGGCGAGGACGACGGGATTGAAATACAAAAGTCGAACGTTCTTTTGCTCGGCCCCACGGGCGTAGGTAAGACCTATCTTGCATCAATTCTTGCAAAGAGCTTTAAGGTGCCGTTTGCTATTGCGGACGCTACCACCCTTACCGAGGCGGGATACGTTGGTGAGGACGTAGAGAATATACTTTTGCGCTTGATACAGGCGGCAGACTTTGACGTTGAGCGTGCCGAGCGCGGAATTATTTACATCGACGAGATTGACAAGATTTCACGCAAGAGCGAGAACCGCTCGATTACCCGTGACGTTTCGGGCGAGGGTGTACAGCAGGCACTCTTAAAGATACTTGAGGGCACCGTTGCAAACGTACCCCCGCAGGGCGGCAGAAAGCACCCGAACCAGGAATTCATACAGATAAACACCAAGAACATACTGTTTATATGCGGCGGCGCGTTTGACGGAATTGAAAAGATTATCGAAAACCGCAAGGGCGCCTCAGTAATAGGCTTTGGTACAGAAAAGCGTACTGCGCGCGAGAAGGTTGCCAAGGGCGTTTATAAGGACGCAGAGGCTCACGACGTTGTGAAATACGGCCTTATACCCGAGCTTGTCGGCAGACTACCCGTAATAGTTTCGCTTGAAAATCTTGACGAGGACGCGCTTGTAAGGATTATAAAGGAGCCGAAAAACTCGCTTGCAAAGCAGTATATCAAGCTCTTCTCTCTTGACGGCATCGACCTTGAGTTTGAAGAGGACGCTTACCGCGCAATCGCGCATATAGCAATAGAGAGAAAAACAGGCGCACGAGGACTGCGCGGGGTGGTTGAGAGCCTTCTGATAGGCCCGATGTATGACCTGCCCGGTGACAGTACCGTCAAGCGCGTTATAATAACCCGCGGCTACGTTGAGGGCAAAGAGCCCCTTACCGTTGTAAGAGAGGGTTAAATCAAAACAAAAGAGAGCTTCTTAACCGTAGTGGGAAAGAGGCTCTTTTTTATACTCTCAATAAAGACGGCCACCGCGGGGCAAGAACCGCAGCAGACAATAAAAAGCAACTACAATAATACAAAACCGCCGCCCATTCGGGCGGCGGAGAGCTTACTTTGATAGCTTTCTGTACGAAAGCGGTGAGAGGTCAATGTACTGCTTGAAAATCTTGTGAAAATAGTTGGGATTGCAAAAACCTATAACATCCGCAATATCCGACATCTGCATATCGGTTGTACAGAGTAGCTCCATAGCATAGTTTATGCGCATCGCATTTATGTAATCAATGGGTGTTTTACCGATAGTTTCCTTAAACATCTTAGTGAAATAATCGGGGGATACGTTTATCATATCCGCAAGCTTTTCGATGTATATTTTATCCTTAAAGCTCTCGGAAATATAGTTTATAACCGGAGAGAGCCTTATTACGTTGTGATAAATCATACGGTCAAGCTCGCCGCGCGCACCGCAGTAAAAGCGCAAGAGTGCTGTGAGCATAAGGTAAATATTTGCCCTGATAGGGAGCTTATAGCAAACGTCGCGGGTGGAATACTCGTCAAAGCACTCCTGCATAAGCACAGAAAGCGTACTGTGCACGGGATGCTCTGCGCCAAAGACGGTAAGCTTGTTCTTTGACTGAATGTAGAACATATCGAAAACCTCGGTATCAAAGTTCTCCATATTGTCCTCAAACACAGAAATATCAAAGATTATACCGCGCACTGACGATATGCCGCCCTCGCTCTCAATGCGTACGACCATACCCGGCGGTACGTAGAGAAAATCACCGCGTGAGGCTGAGGCAAAATCGGTGCCAATCTGCACGCGCACACTGCCCTGGGTGACCTCTATAATCTCCATACTGCTTTTATTTACTCTGGTGTTTACAATTCTTCCCTCACCCGACTCTCTGTAAATTGAGAACGGGAATTTAGCCTTGTTATCCATAAGCACTCCGTAGTTTAATAAAATGTTGCGACCTCGTTTATCGGCTTTGCCGCCTCTTCTATAGCGGTAACCTCAAGCACCGGTCCCTTCGCACGGTAAAGCTTTGAGTATTCCTCGGTGAGCTTACCCGTAACCGTGACCCAATCACGTGTTTTGAGCTTTAATTTGCCCATACCCTTTGCAACTACGCCGCGGTATGCAATATCCGCCTCACAGCAGGTCATAATATGTCTGCCGATAGCATAGTGCCCCAAAGGCAGGCTCTTGTCACAGGCGACTATACCCTTAAAGCGCACACATTTGCCGTCGTATTTTGCGAACTCCTCTGTCATATCTCGGTAAAATATAGCAAAATCGTCGTCTGCAATCTCTATAACAGGCGCGTCTATATCGTAAGGCAGGGGGTCCTCTATCTCGTCAAACTCAATCTCCCCGTCGGGGCTCTCGTAGCAGATATTCGCACGCCTTGACACACCCCTTACAATCTTGTGCAATGCGATTTTATCGCACCCCTCGCCTACACGGTTAAACACAACCATCTCAGCACTCGTAAGCTTATCAACCGTAAGCTGGCGCATATTCTGATTGTAGCTGACAAAGGTTGTAGAGTCTGCAATCAAAACCTCTTGGTAAACGAGGAAATTATCGGGCAGGTTGTTGTAAAGCGCGTCAAGCGTCCACATTCCGTTATACTCGATAACCACAATATCTGCGTGCGCGCGCTTTTGTGCGGCAGAGAGCCTGTCGGGCGTTAAGCGCTGTGGGTCGTCAAAGGACACTATATGCACGTTTTTACCAAGCTCGTCGGGTAAAATCTCTTCCTCTCCGTCCTCACATCTTATAATAAGATAGGTACGCTTGCCATCGTTGAAATTGGGGTCGGACATAGTTTCTCTTATAAAAGAGGTCTTGCCAGCCTCAAGAAAGCCTGTAAATAAATAAACCGGAATTTCCATATTACAAATGGCTTATACGCCAAAGCACTCCTTAATTTTCTTCTCGCAAATTTTAGTTCCGATAACACAAATTCTGCCTATAATACCGGCCGAGCCAAGCCTTATATCAGCCTCGCCGGGAACGTAGTCAAAGTGTATCCACTCACCCGAGTCGGACGCTACTATACCCTTCGCGCGCAGTACCATACCCTCACCGTCACTCTCGGAAAAGCCGCTAAGTATAGCCTCAAGCTCGGATTTGGTAAATTTCTTAACCATTTCAATACCGACGCTGGTAAATACCTCGTCTGCGTGGTGGTGATGGTGGCCGTGGTGATGCTCGTGGCAACCGCAGTCACAATGCTCGTCATGCTCGTGGTGCTCATGGTGATGCTCATGGCAGCCGCAGTCACAATGCTCGCCGTGCTCGTGATGCTCATGGTGGTGCTCGTGGCAGCCGCAGTCGCAGTGCTCGTCATGCTCGTGGTGCTCGTGGTGGTGCTCATGGCAGCCACAGTCACAATGCTCGCCGTGCTCGCGATGCTCATGGTGGTGCTCATGGCAGCCGCAATCACAATGCTCGTGATGCTCGTGATGCTCATGGCAGCCGCAGTCGCAGTGCTCGCCATGCCCGTGGTGCTCGTGGTGATGCTTATGCTCTCTTTCAAGCTCTGAGAGCTCGCCCTCAATTGTGTCCCTACCCTCGATTGCCGTAAGAATTTCAGCACCCGTAAGGCTATCCCAAGGCGTTGTAACTATAACCGCATTCGGGTTATGCTCGCGTATCAGGGCAACCGATTCCTCTGTTCTGCCGGGCTTTGCAACGTCGGTATGCGAGAGAA
Organism: Eubacteriales bacterium; assembly: GCA_045661245.1. Classification (GTDB taxonomy): domain Bacteria; phylum Bacillota; class Clostridia; order Oscillospirales; family CAG-272; genus UBA1740. The sequence goes on from JAZRFH010000047.1 coordinate 19,377, forward strand.
CTATGGCACGCGCCTCTTTTATCTGGTCGATATAAAATTCACCGAAGTTCTTTATATACATTCTGCACTTATTTACGTCAGCAACCGCGGTGTAGCTGTTAATTACGGTATCTTCAAGCTCTGCCGCCTTAACCGCGCGCAAAACGTCGGAAAGCTTGCCGACACCCGACGGCTCAATAACTATTCTCTCGGGCTTTAACTCCGACATCACCTTTTTTAGTGCCTCGGTAAAGTCACCGACAAGCGAGCAGCAGATACAGCCCGAGTTCATTTCGGTAATCTCAATGCCCGCATCGGCAAGAAAGCCGCCGTCAATACCAATCTCGCCAAACTCGTTTTCTATAAGCACAACGCGCTCAGCTGCGTATGCCTCTTTTATAAGCTTCTTGATAAGCGTGGTTTTGCCCGCGCCAAGAAAGCCCGAGAATATATCAATCCTTGTCATTTACTGCAATTCTGCCCTTTGGCAGACCTCCTTAAAACAAAAAGTTTAACACTTGAATTATACCCCTTTCCGTAAAAAAAGTCAAGTGTTAAACCTAAATTCACAAAGTTTTTTACATTTTTCCGTCATACGAGCCCCAAAAAGCCGCGTTGGCGCAAAACCTCGTATACCGCTATTGCCGCCGAGTTTGAGAGATTAAGACAGCGCACCCCCTCAGCCATTGGTATACGCACGGCCCTGTCGCGGTTTTTCTCTACAAGCTCAGGGTCAAGACCTACGCTCTCCTTGCCGAAAACGAGGAATACCCTCTCGCCGTACTTAACGTCAAACGAGCTCTTTTCTGTATGAGAGGTGAAATAGTAAATCTCCTCTTCGCGATAGAGTGAAAGAAACTCGTCAAAACTATCGTAATAGGTAACGTCAAGATACTGCCAATAGTCAAGACCCGCGCGCTTTAAGGTCCTGTCGCTTATCTCAAAGCCGGTAGGGCGAATTATATGCAGTGCCGCGCCCGTTACCGCACAGGTGCGTGAGATGTTGCCCGTATTCTGCGGTATCTCGGGGTTTACGAGAACTATATTTATATCCTTCATAGCCGCCTCCGTTTTCTATATTATACACTATAACCCCGGGCGCGGTCAACGGCAGATACCTAATAAATTTAATTATTTACATTTTTTTCTTTATTTTTACACTGTACTGTGATATAATATAATGGTTAAAGTATGTATTTCTTGTAAGGGGATATAAAAATGGGCTTATTTAGCAAGCTTTTCGGCACCTACAGTGAAAAGGAAATAAAGAAAATCACACCCATAGTTGATAAGATAGAGGCGCTTGGCGACCGCTTTGGCGCACTTAGCGACGATGAGATGCGTGAATATACAGACACCCTGCGTCAAAGGCTCAGCGAAGGAGATACGCTTGACGATATTTTACCCGAGGCGTTTGCTCTCGTGCGTGAGGCGTGCGACCGTGTGCTTGGCAAAAGACCCTACCGCGTTCAGCTTATGGGCGGTATACTTTTGCACCAGGGTCGAATTGCGGAAATGAAAACAGGTGAGGGTAAAACCCTTGTTGAAACCATGCCCGCGTATCTTAACGCGCTTGCAGGCGGCGGTGTGCACATAGTTACGGTAAACGACTATCTTGCTACGCGTGACAGTGAGGAGATGGGCAGAGTTTACGCCTTTTTAGGTCTATCCACGGGTCTTATCGTTCACGGCCAGTCGGGTGAGGAAAAACGAGAGGCCTACGCCGCTGACATTACCTATGCTACCAACAACGAGCTTGGCTTTGACTATCTGCGTGACAATATGGTGGTATACAAGGAGCAGATGGTACAGCGCGGCCACGCATTTGCGATAGTAGACGAGGTTGACTCTATACTTATAGACGAAGCAAGGACTCCCCTTATCATTTCGGGTCAGGGCGCGGAGTCTACAGAGCTTTACGAGAAGGCTAACAAGCTTGTACGCACCTTCTCCTCTTTCGTTATCAAGGAGATGGACACTAAAGAGGACCTTGACACCTACGACGAGGACTATATAGTAGACGAAAAGGCAAAAACCGCTGTGCTTACACAGCACGGTATCAAGAAGGCCGAGAATTATTTCGGTATTGAGAACCTATCCGACCCCGAGAACTCAAGCATTTACCACCACGTAAACATCGCTATCAAGGCGCACGGCGTTATGAAGCGCGATACCGACTATATAATCAAGGACGGTGACGTGGTTATAGTTGATACCTTTACGGGCAGACTTATGCCCGGCAGACGCTACAGTGACGGCTTACACCAGGCTATTGAGGCAAAGGAAGCGGTAGAGGTACAGCGCGAGAGCAAGACGATTGCGACTATCACCTTCCAGAACTATTTCCGTATGTACAAAAAGCTCTCGGGTATGACGGGTACTGCCCTTACCGAGGACGACGAGTTCAGACAGATATATTCGCTTGACGTGGTAGAGGTACCTACGAACAAGCCTATGATAAGAATTGACAGAAACGACGCGGTTTACAGAACAAGGCGCGGCAAGCTCTTGGCTATAGTTGAGAAGATAAAAGAGTGCCACGAGGCAGGCCAGCCCGTGCTTGTGGGTACGGTTTCGATTGAGAAATCCGAGGAGCTCTCACACATTCTTAAGCGCGCGGGAATACCCCATAACGTGCTTAACGCAAAGCAGCACGAGCGCGAGGCGGAGATTGTAGCTCAGGCAGGTAAATACGGCGCAGTTACCATTTCTACGAATATGGCAGGCCGAGGCACCGATATTATGCTTGGCGGCAACCCCGAGTTTCTTGCAAAGCGCGATATGAAGCGCGAGGGCTACGAGGACGAGATTATTGCCGAGGCAACCGGCACGCGCGACACTATCGACGAGGATATTCTATCGGCGCGTAAAAGGTACGCGGAGCTTTATGAAAAGCACAAGAGTGAGCTTGCCCCCGAGCGTGAGCGCGTAATTGAGGCGGGCGGTCTATATATAATCGGTACTGAGAGGCACGAGAGCCGACGTATCGACAACCAGCTGAGAGGCCGCAGCGGCCGTCAGGGCGACCCCGGTGAATCCTGCTTCTACCTCTCTCTTGAGGACGACCTTATGCGTCTTTTCGGCTCGGACAGAATTTCGGGCGTTGTTGCAAGACTGGGCCTTGACGAGAATACCGCGATTGATGCAAAGCTTCTTTCGGGCTCAATAGAGAACGCGCAAAGGCGCATTGAGGCGCAGAACTTTGAAAGACGTAAAAACGTGCTTACCTACGACGACGTTATGAACCAGCAAAGAACTGTAGTTTATAACGAAAGACGCGACGTTTTGCTCGGTGACAGTATTCAAGAAAAGATTGAGGGAATGATTAAGAGCTCTGTAGAAAATCAGTTTGCATACTGCTTCGGTGCAGAGAACCCCGCAGAGTGGAAATTTGACGAATTTAAAAATCACTATCTCGGTATGCTGACCGACAAGCGCGGCTTTAAGTACACTGCCGAGGAGCTTAAGGAAATAGACAAGGACGCGTGGTGCGAGGAGCTCGTAGAGCGCGCACTTGAAATTTACCACGGCAAGGACGCATTGTTTGCCACTCTGCCCGGTGCGCCCAAGGATGCTATGCGCGAGGTTGAAAAGCGCATTTTGCTTGAGAACGTTGACCGTAAGTGGATGGCACACCTTGAGAGTATGGACGACCTTAAGGAATACGTTGGACTTAACTCATACGCACAGCGCGACCCTGTTGCAATCTACCGACTTGAGAGCGCTAACCTTTTTGACGAAATGATTGACGATATTAAAGAGGAAACCGTAAGAAAGATTCTTGCAGGCGTACCCCGTACCTCTATAGCACAGCGCGTGCAGGTAGCAAAGCCGCTGGCAACAGGCGCACCGGACGGCAGTGTCAGACGCCCCGAGAGGTCTAAAAAGGTTGGCAGAAACGACCCCTGCCCCTGCGGCAGCGGTAAAAAGTACAAGAAGTGCTGCGGTGCGGCTGAAAACAACTAAAAGGGATAAATGTAAATAACAGTTTACAAAAGGGCTATATAAATGGGCTTTGGAACATTATTTATAGGATATTTTCTACTATTTAACTTTACCTACTTTGGCTTTACAGACATAGTTGCGGCCGGTATTATGGCGGCAGGTCTTTATAAGCTCTCGGGCATTAACCGCGAGTTTAAGCTGGCGTTTTATACGGCGCTTATATTCGTGCTTTACAGTGTGCCAGAGCTAATAATCTTTACACTCAGAATACTTGAAATCTATTACGACCCTACCCTTACGGGATATATCTCGATAGGCTCGAGCGTTATCGTAACTGCGCTTACCGCCCTTATTATGAAGGGTATTTTAAGCGTTAGCCGAGAGGTGGGGCTTGATAGAATACCCTCGCTCTCAAAATTCTCAATGTACGCCTGCTTTTTCGTATACGGGCTGTGGATTATATGCAACGCGCCCTTTCTTAGCGACATTTTTGGCGGCTACGTTGCGATAATTTACCTTATCTCAATAGTGCTATTGCTTTTATACGTAGGCTTTAACCTTTACGTTATTTACGGCGCTTATATGAAGATATGTATGCCGGGTGACGAGGACGGCACAAAAAGACTTAATAAAAAAAGGAGAAGAAAATGACTAACAAGCGCGGCTTTTACTTTACACTTTTCTCTTCTTTGGTTTTTGTTTTACCGAGCATAAACACTCTTGACCTTTTACCCGACTTTATCGGCTACCTTTTTCTATATCTCTTACTCTCTCGCGGCTCGGAGCTTGTGCCGTATTTAGCCGAGGCAAGGAGCGCGGCGCTTAAGCTTACCTTTGTAACGCTGGCAAGGCTGCCTGCAACTGTGATAATGTATGCAAATATGTACACGGGTCGGGACATTGTGCCCTTATTTACCCTTGTGTTTGCGGTAACTGAGTCAATACTTCTTTATATTCTCATAACCAACGCATTCTCGGGGCTCTTCTATATAGCGGAGCGCACTGATGCATCGGCTATACTTGCCAAGGTTAAGCTTGCAAGACTTTCTGTAACACCCGAGGGTCTAGAGAAATTCACTCTCTTCTTTGCGCTTTTGCGCGCAGTGCTCAACGTTTTGCCCGAGCTTTGCCTCTTATCAAGTCAAAACGCGGACTTAAACCTCACTATGGCAACGCTCTACCCTATCCTACTCTCACTGTCGCTCATAATTTCGGCAGCTGTAGGTATTATGTGGCTTATTATTGCTATAAAGTACGCGCGCGCTATAACTAACGGCAAAGAGATTGCAGGCGAAGTAAGGAGAATGGCGGGTGAAGGGAAGCTTGAAGAGCTTAAGATAAAAAAGCATACGGGTGCTTTAACCTCAACGCTTACCGTGCTTGCCGCATCAAGCATCTTTACACTTGATATTACACTTATGGAAACCGGCGGCGTTAATATTCTGCCGCGCTTTATATACGGCCTTCTTTTGTTATTCTGTGCGGTCAGACTCTTTGACTCGCGGCACATTAAAATAGCACTCGGCGCACTTTGTGCACTCTTTACCGTGCTCAGCCTTGCGATGCATATCGTTACGGTTAATTTCTATGACAGCTACACGCTCTACGAGCTTTTGGAGCATGCTGATGCACAGGCGGCTTACCTGCCAATCAAGGTATTTGCAGTCCTTGAGGGTGTAGCCTTAATCTCACTTACCCTGTTGATGGCACTCGGTATGCACTCGTTTATAATCAAAAACACGGGCATTGAAAAATGCCGCGACACCTACGGCAAAGCAGACCGCGACCGACATCTTGCGCTCACTGTGCGCGCTTACATACTGTTCAGCATTGTCGGTCTTATCGCACTCGTTAAGATAATTAAGGTTTTTGTTGACGCAGACGTTAACACGATTTTCACACATACAGGTATGATTGTTACCTCGGGCGCACCGTGGCTCTTATGGGTCGGTGTCGGCCTCTCGCTATGCCTTGTAATCTACTCCTTTATCTATCTCGGAGAGCTGCGGAGCGAGGTGCGCTTTAAATACGGCGGCGACACTGAGGACACGCGCCGCGGCAGATTTGAATAACGACAATTAAAAACAGCACTTACCCTTTGACGGAAAAACCCCGCTTGAGTAAATGCTGTTTTTTTATTTTTTACACGCTTTTCTTAAGCGCTTTTGCAGTATTGCGGTTAGCCTCGCAGGGGAAGCTCTCGCCATTACAGAAACGGGCAAACTCTGCCATTACCCTGTCACGGCAGGCGTCAATTGACGAGGCGTTTTCTATAAAAGCGAAAATATAATCGGCGTAGGTGTCTATCACGCTGTAGTCACGCCTGTTTTGCTCTGTGCGCGTTTTATAAAGCTCCTCACCGTCCGCCTTCTTATCTTCACCGAGATAGCGGCCTGAGAGTCTATGCTCAATCACCTCAATAGGCGCGTGGATATAAACTGAGCAGGCAGAAAATTCGGAGAGCTCGGAGAGGCTCTTAACACCGTTCAGGTCAAGCACCATAAGCGGGATTTTACCCTTCTCTATCGCGCCCCAAAGCTCAGACTTGGGCGTGCCGTAAAGGTTGCCGCCGTAGCGCATATACTCGGCAAATTCGCCGCGCTCTGTTGCCGCAAGAAACTCCTCTTCGGTATAGTATAAATACTCGTCGTCATTAGCGTCGCCGCGCTTTTTGCGAGTTGTGCCCGAGCGTAAAAAGGTAAAGCGGGGGTCAAGCTCTGCTATAGCCTTAGCTACAACCGTTTTACCTACGGCAGACGGGCCTGCAATTACGAGCACTGCATTCTTTCTTTCCATAGTCTTACGCCTTAGGAACAAGCTTTTCCTTGCCGCCCATATAGGGGCGGAGAGCCACGGGGATATTCACACTGCCGTCCTCACACAGATTGTTCTCAAGAAAAGCTATAAGCATACGGGGCGGTGCTACAACTGTATTGTTGAGCGTGTGGGCAAGATAGGTCTTACCGTCATCACCCTTAACGCGTATCTTAAGTCTTCTCGCCTGCGCGTCACCGAGGTTTGAGCAGGAGCCTACCTCAAAGTATTTCTTCTGCCTCGGGCTCCACGCCTCAACGTCTATAGACTTAACCTTAAGGTCTGCAAGGTCGCCGGAGCAGCACTCAAGCGTTCTTACGGGTATATCAAGGGTGCGGAACATATCAACTGTGTTCTGCCAGAGCTTATCAAACCAAGCGGGCGAATCCTCAGGCTTACACACTACAATCATTTCCTGCTTTTCAAACTGGTGGATACGGTAAACACCGCGCTCCTCAATGCCGTGCGCGCCCTTTTCCTTACGGAAGCAGGGAGAGTAAGAGGTGAGCGTATAAGGCAGGCTTGCCTCGGGGTTAATCGTATCGATAAACTTACCTATCATAGAGTGCTCAGACGTACCGATAAGGAACAAATCCTCGCCCTCAATCTTATACATCATAGCGTCCATCTCGGCAAAGGACATAACGCCCGTAACAACGCCCGAGCGAATCATATAAGGGGGAATGCAGTAGGTAAAGCCGCGGTCAATCATAAAGTCGCGTGCGTAGGAGATAACGGCAGAATGCAGGCGCGCGATATCACCCATAAGGTAATAAAAGCCGTTGCCCGCTACCTTTCTTGCGCTGTCAAGGTCAATGCCCGCAAATTTCTCCATAATATCGGTATGGTACGGAATCTCAAAATCGGGCACTGCGGGCTCGCCGTATCTTTCTACCTCAACGTTCTCGCTGTCGTCACGGCCGATAGGCACTGTGGGGTCGATAATGTTGGGTATTACCATCATTATGCCTTTAACCTTTTCTTCAAGCTCCGCCTCAAGCGCCTCGCAAGCCTTAAGCTCCTCAGCCTGCTCTGCAACAAGGCGCTTTGCCGCCTCTGCCTCGTCAAATTTCTTCTGCCCCATAAGCATACCTATGGACTTTGAAACCTTGTTTCTGTTGGCTCTTAAATCGTCTGCCTTCTTTTTGTTCTTACGCAGCTCCTCGTCAAGCGCGATAACCTCGTCAACGAGCGGAAGCTTTGAATCCTGGAACTTGTTTTTAATATTTTCTTTTACAAGCTCGGGGTTTTCTCTTAAAAATCTGATGTCAATCATTTTTATATCTCCTGAATTTAATAAACAAACAAAAAAGGAGCCTTCGTTATAAGGGACGAAAAGCTCCGCGGTACCACCCAAATTGCAGTTAAACTGCCACTTTAAATCCTATAAGGCGGACACCCTCGGCTCGTCACCGAACACTCAGAAAGCGGAAAGTGACCCCCTGCTATCTGCTCACACCTACCGCAGACTCTCTTAAAGCATAAAAGCCGCATTTTCTTTCGTCAACGTAAGATTATTATAAACCACTTTTAAAAAAATTACAAGAGGTTTAGTGTATTTTTTATATGTTTTTAAATTTTTGCTGAAAAGGGAATGCAAAATCCAAGAAAATGCAGAATGCAAAATTCAAAATACAAAATCAAGACGACAGACGAGAAAATGTAAAATGTAATAAGAACGAGCCCCCTCGCATATAATCCTGTGAGAACTAAATTCACAGTCTCCCCCGGGAGAGAAAGGAACGATATGAGAGAGGGCTCAATCTATAAGGATATTGCAAAAAGGACAGGGGGCGACATCTATATAGGCGTTGTCGGGCCTGTAAGAAGCGGAAAATCTACCTTTATAAAAAGGTTTATGGAATGTGCAGTGCTGCCTGCTATTGAAAACGACTACGATAGACAAAGAACGCTTGACTGTATGCCCCAGGGCGCGGGCGGTAAAACGGTTATGACAACAGAGCCGAAGCTTGTGCCTGAGGAGGCTGTAAGGATAACCGTTGAAGGCGGCACAGAGCTTAACGTAAAGCTGATTGACTGCGTGGGATATATGGTTGAGGGGGCTCTCGGCGCTATGGAGGAAGGTGAGCCGAGAATGATAAATACGCCGTGGAGTGACGAGCCTATTCCCTTCACCGTCGCGGCCGAAACAGGCACTGGCAAGGTCATAGGCGACCACTCGACAATAGGCATACTCGTTACAACAGACGGCACCGTCACAGAGCTCGAAAGGAGTGCATACGTTAATGCCGAGGAGCGCTGTGCGCGTGAGCTTTTGGAGCTGGGCAAGCCGTTTGCGATTGTTCTTAACTCCAAGTCACCCGACAGTGAGTCGGCAAAAAACCTGGCACACGAGCTTGAAGAAAAGTATTCTGCCCCTGTAGCCCTGGTATCCTGCCCCGAGCTTGACGCTACCGATATACGCGAGATACTCGGTCTTGTGCTTGGCGAATTCCCTATGCGTGAGGTGAAATTCAGACTGCCAAGCTGGGCTATGGCATTACCGGAGGAGCACAAAATCAGGCGCGAGCTTTATGAGAGAGTTGAGTGCTTTGCGAACAGTGTGCGTAAAATCGGCGACGTTACCCCGTCGCTTACAGAAGAGCTGGGTCTTTCGGACGTACGAATTGACGCGGGTGACGGCACGGGCGAGGTCAGCCTTACTCTTGACGAGGAAATTTATTATAACACTATACTTGAGCTTACGGGGCTTGACGTATCGGATAAGCGCAATATGCTGAAAACATTGTGCGAGCTCTCGGGAATAAAGGATAGATACGGAAAATTTGACACGGCACTGAGAGATGCAGAGAGCAAGGGCTACGGCATAGTTATACCCGGCTCTGAGGACATGTCGCTTGAAGAGCCGAGAATGATAAAAGAGGCGGGCGGCTTTGGCGTAAGAGTTACCGCAGAGGCAGAAACTCTGCATATAATCAAGGCGGGTATCAGAGCCGACGTTTGCCCCGTTGTAGGCAGTAAGGAGCAGGCCGAGGAGGTAATTCGCCACCTAAGAGACGAATACGACGAAGCACCCGAGAATATCTGGAACTACAATCTGTTTGGCAGAACGATGTACGACCTCGTAAAGGACGGAATGAAGGCAAAGCTAGAGCACATTCCAGACGACGCGCGCCTGAAGCTCGGAGAAACACTTGAGCGTATTATCAACGAGGGCGCAGGCGGACTGATTTGTATACTGCTTTAAAGTGTCTGAAAAAAACTGTAAAATCCGCCACCTGACGGTTGAATATTATATTAAAAAAGCCCACGGTTACCCGTTGGGCTTTTACTTTGCGTATTCTCTTAATTTTGCATTTTCCGTTTTCTTCGTCTTAATTTTGCATTTTGAATTTTGAATTTTGAATTTTCTTGCGCTCTGCGCAAGAATCACTCTGTATAAAGCTCTTTAGGGTCAACACCAAGCACCTCGGCAATTGCAAAAAGCTCAATATCGGTTACAGTACGCGAATAATCCTCAATTCTTGAAACAGAGCCTCGGCATATATATACTCCAAGCAATTCAAGCTTATTGGATAAATCCTGTTGGCTAATCTTGAGTTTTGTGCGGAGCATCTTAAGATTCCCACCTATAAGATTCTTCTTTTCGCTATCTATAATTCTTGCCATAATGTAATTTCCTTTAAATACCTTCGCGCCGCTCCGCTACATTTTGCATTTACTAGTTCTCGTCTTAATTTTGCATTTTGAATTTTGCATTTTGCATTTTCTTGCGCTCCGCGCAAGAATCACTCTTTAAGTACCTTTGCAAGAAACGCGCAGAAATCGCGCTCTGCTTCTTCGAGGGTTTTATCGTTTACAAAGTAATAATCGTATTCATAGTTTTCAACGCAGTCGTCAGAGGCGTTGCCGTAGCTCGCCTTTTTCATTCTGTCACCGCCGCGGATAAGCAAAGTTTTTGCCTCACCGCCCGTTGCCTTTACAAACTTTGCAATTTCCTCGGGCTCTCTGATATGCAAAAACATAATCTCGTTATCCGACGCAAGGAACTCACGGAAGCGCTCAAGTCCCCATACCGTTGGGTAATCGTTATACTCAACACATAGACGCTTAAGGTCGGAGAGAAATTTGCGCGATTTATCGTCCTTTGAGCCATTCCAGCCGCACATTGCGGCAATCTCTTTGATGGGAATTATAGTAGAGGTGTTGTAAACCTTAAAGTGCTTTGCGCCAAGGTCACAGAGCGTATCCTTACCCACTCCGCCGGGGCCGTTTATAATCAAGAGCTTTTTATTCATAAGAGCCACCCTTTTTGATAAATTCAAAATATAAGTATATCTTATCACAACAGCGGCAAAAAGTCAACGCAAGTTATCAAATACTGTTTACAACTTCGCTTACTTGTGCTATAATATCAAAAAAAAGGATGGGTATTATATGAACGTTAAATATTTCGGTACCTTGCCTACGGGTGAGGAAATTTACAAATACACCTGCGAGGGTGAGAATGCCGCCATTTCGGTTTTGAATTTCGGCGCTATACTGCAGGATTACACGGCTTTTGATAGGTCTATAGTAGGCGGCTTTGACACACTTGACGGCTATCTCAGGGACGACTCGCACCAGGGCGGCATTATTGGCAGAGTTGCAAACCGAATTGCCGGGGCGCGCTTTGAAATGGACGGCAAGACATACTGCCTTACAAAAAACGACGGTGAGAACTGCTTGCACGGCGGCGTTGGATTTGACAGGCGAGTATGGAGTGTGTGCGAGCATACAGAAAATAAAATCGTGCTTGAATACACGTCGGCAAGTGGCGAAGAGGGATTTCCTAACTCTCTTAAGGTAAGGGTGTGCTATACCCTGTTAGATAGCGGCTTTGCTATTGAATACAGCGCTGTCCCCGACGGCAAAACTCCGATTTCACTAACCAACCACGCATATTTTAACCTTGACGGCTTTGGCGGCACAATTGAAGAGCACAAGGTACAGGTGTTTGCCGACACTTATACGGCTGTAGGCGAGGATTTGATACCCACGGGTGAGCGCCCACCTGTCGCGGGCACTGTATTCGACTTAAGAGAGCCTGCGGTTATCGGGGAGCGCCTGTCGGCTGATTTTATAGGCTACGACCACAACTTTAACCTTACACCTACGAAAAGCGGGAATATTCTCGGCAAATCCCTCTCGCTTGCCGCTACCGTAGAAAACTGCGATTTGCGCCTCTCGGTCTATACGGACCAGCCTGCCCTACAGCTTTATATCGGCAACTTTTTAGGTAGCGGCCCCGCATTTTCGGGCGGTATACCGCAAATATATCACGGCGCTATGTGCTTAGAAACGCAGACCGAGCCAAACTCCGTCACTCGCGGCGAAGGATTTTACGAAAGTGGCGAGCAATACACGCATTTTACGGCCTATACTGTGGAAAAAATATAAAAGGCATTGACTTTTGAAAAGCTTTATGCTAGAATACATTCGATATACAAAGCTATGATAAGAAAAAGTAGCAGGGGCACGACGGACAGAAAGCTGCCGGCTGATGAGAGGCGCACGCACCGACCCTTAGCGAATACGTCTTTGAGTGCGTACCGAAAGCACTATTTTGCAAGTAGGCTACGACGGGTGTGCCCGTTACAGCATTTTAAGGCCCGATTTATCGGGTGAACCCGGGTGGTACCACGTAATTTTTGCGTCCTTGGAAATAAGGGCGCTTTTTTTATTTTATTTTTGGAGGTAAATATGCAGATTTACGAGGAGCTTGTTGCAAGAGGACTTATTGCACAGGTAACGAATGAAGACGAAATCAGAGAAATGATAAATAACGGTAAGGCAACCTTTTATATAGGCTTTGACTGTACTGCGGACAGCCTTACTGCAGGTCACTTTATGGCTCTTACCCTCATGAAGCGCTTGCAGATGGCAGGTAACAAGCCCATCGCTCTTATCGGCGGCGGAACTACAATGATAGGCGACCCCTCGGGCAGAAGCGATATGAGAAAAATGCTTACCATTGAGGATATACGCCACAATGCAGACTGCTTTAAGAGGCAGATGGAGAGCTTTATAGATTTCTCTGACGGCAAGGCTGTTATGATTAACAATGCAGACTGGCTGCTTGACCTCAACTACGTTGAGCTTTTGCGTGAGGTTGGCGCGTGCTTCTCGGTTAACAGAATGCTTACCGCAGAGTGCTACAAGCAGAGAATGGAAAAGGCTCTTTCCTTCCTTGAATTTAACTATATGATTATGCAGTCCTACGATTTCTACCACCTGTTTAAGAAATACGGCTGTAATATGCAATTTGGCGGTGACGACCAGTGGTCGAATATGCTTGGCGGCACAGAGCTTATCAGACGTAAACTCGGCAAGGACGCGCACGCTATGACCATTACCCTGCTGACCGACTCTCAGGGCAAGAAAATGGGTAAAACCGCGGGTAACGCAGTTTGGCTTGACCCCAACAAGACCTCTCCCTACGACTTTTTCCAGTACTGGAGAAACGTTGCCGATGCTGACGTGCTTAAGTGCATAAGAATGTTAACCTTCCTGCCGCTTGAGAAGATAAACGAGATGGACGCTTGGGAGGGCGCACAGCTTAACGAGGCTAAGGAAATACTTGCATACGAGCTTACAAAGCTTGTACACGGTGAAGAAGAGGCAGAAAAGGCCAAGGCCGCATCAAAAGCTCTCTACGGTGCAGGCGACAGCACTATGGCACCCACCGTTACAGTACCCCAAGAGCTTTTGCGCGACGGTGCGATTGACGTAAACGGTCTTTTGGTGCTCGGTAAAATGGTACCCTCTCGCTCAGAGGGCAGACGCGCAATTGAGCAAGGCGGCGTTACCGTTGACGGTGAAAAGGTCACTGACGTTAAGGCACTCGTCGGCACCGACGCACTCAAGGCGGGCGTGCTTGTAAAAAGAGGAAAAAAGAGCTTTATTAAGTTCGTGCTTGAGTAAGCTTTAAAAATTTTAAAAGGGTGAGGCAGGATAATTCCTTGGCTTCACCCTATTTTTATTTGATATAATTTGCTTTTACTATTGAAAAATACTTTAAGATGTGATACAATATGTGTTGTGCGAAGATAACTTAAGCTTGTATGAGGGCGCGCGAATAGATTTGCATTTGTTAGCAATAACTAAAATTTAATATTTATCGGGATGTAGCGCAGTTGGTAGCGCGCTTGCTTTGGGAGCAAGATGTCGCAGGTTCAAATCCTGTCATTCCGACCAATATGAGTGTTCGAGAGGACACTCATATTTTTTTGTCGGAATGCTTTGAACCTATGACGCCTTGCGAGGAAAGCAAGCGCTTGCTTTGGGTGAGCAAACAAAAACCTTCTAAACGACGGTTTTTGTGCAGC
>JAZRFH010000048.1:0-6395 GCA_045661245.1 Eubacteriales bacterium
ACGCCCATAACAAATCCCCCTTACCTTATTTTCGCTGTATCTTATTGGAAAATTCAGTCAAGGTTATTGGATTTTCGGGGTATTTTTTATCTCTCTTGCATCAAAAATTTCTAAAATGCTCAAATTCAACGTTTTTTGAGGAAACGGGAGCATTTAAGAGTATTTAAAAGGTTTTGCGAGCTTTCTGACGGTTTAACCCGACCTAAACGCGTTTAATTTGGAATAATACGGAATAAATCAGTAATTTTTCAAAAAAATTATTTGAAAAACTATTGCAAATCCCATATCTTTTTGCTATAATGACGATATTACATACCGCGACATTTTTTGCAAGAATAATATAGGCGTTTTATGCGCTTTTGGAAAGGATACGGATAAAGTAAATGGCTAAACTCATTGAGCTTAAAGGAATATCCAAGTCTTATGACGGTGAAAAGGTCATAGACAATATGAATTTATATATACGGGATAAGGAATTTATTACTCTTCTCGGCCCGTCGGGATGCGGCAAAACCACTACCCTGCGTATAATAGGCGGCTTTGAGAGCCAGGACGAGGGCGACCTTTACTTTGACGGCGTTGAAATCAGCAACGTCCCTGCTTACAAAAGGCAGGTGAATACCGTTTTCCAGAAATACGCACTATTTCCTCATTTAAACGTATATGAGAATATAGCCTTCCCGCTGAGATTAAAAAAGGTTAAAGAGGCAGAGATTAAAGAAAGAGTTACCGAGATGCTTAAGATGGTGGCGCTTTCGGGCTTTGAAAACAAAAGTGTAAGCACCCTTTCGGGCGGTCAGCAGCAAAGAGTTGCTATAGCACGCGCGCTTATCTCTCACCCGAGAGTGCTTTTGCTTGACGAGCCGCTCGGCGCGCTTGACCTTAAGCTGCGTAAGGATATGCAGAATGAGCTTAAGACGATACAGCAGGCTATAGGCATCACCTTCGTTTACGTTACACACGACCAAGAGGAAGCTCTCTCTATGTCTGACACGATAGTGGTTATGGCAGACGGTGAGATACAGCAGATTGGTACGCCAACCGATATATACAATGAGCCCAAGAACGCTTTCGTTGCCGACTTTATCGGTGAGAGTAATATCATAGACGGCATTATGCTTGCCGACAAAAAGGTCAAGCTTGCAGGTCACACCTTTACCTGTGTGGACGGGGGCTTTGAAAAGGGCGAGCCTGTTGATGTAGTAATCAGACCCGAGGACGTTGACGTTGTGGCAGTCGACAAGGGTATGCTTACAGGCCAGGTAACTGCCGTCACCTTTAAGGGCGTGCATTACGAGATAATAGTTGACATTGACGGATTTAAATGGATGATACAGTCCACCGACTACGTTGCACCCGAGCAGATTATCGGCGTTTATATTGAGCCCGATGCTATACATATTATGAAAAAGTCCAAATATTCGGGCAAATTCGGTGATTATTCGTCATTCTCCGACGAGATTGACCAGCTTTCCGATGCTGATGCTGCTGAGGAATTTTAAAAAATTCTAAAAGATGGATTGGGGCTTTGCCCCTTAGGATAAACAGATGACAAAGAAAAAATCTTTTATGCGGTCTATATCTGCAGCTCCACACATTTTCTGGGCGGTGCTGTTTATAGTTTTTCCTCTCGTAATTGTCGCATATTATGCTTTTTCTGACGGTGAGGGGGGATTTTCGTTTTCCAACCTTGCATCCCTTGTCGATTACGCTGATATATTCGTTATATCTCTTGAGCTCTCTGTAATAGCAACCTTTATCTGCTTCGCGATAGGCTACCCGCTTGCGTACATAATAGCAAGATTAAAGCCGTCAACGCAAAAGCTCTTAATTATGCTGCTTATGCTGCCTATGTGGACTAACCTGCTTATCAGAACCTACTCGATAATGGCAATACTCGACGACGGCGGATTTTTAAATCAGCTGCTAGATACCGAGATGCATATTATAGGCACGAAGGGCGCGGTTATATTCGGTATGGTTTACGACTTTTTGCCGTATATGGTTTTACCTATCTACACCTGTATATCGAAGATAGACAAGCATATGTGGGAGGCGGCGAGCGACCTCGGCTGTACACCGGCACGAGTAATTACTAAGGTAATCTTCCCTCTTTCGCTTTCGGGCGTTATTTCGGGCATTACAATGGTTTTTGTACCTTCAATCAGCACCTTCTACATATCGCAAAAGCTTGGCGGCGGTACCTTTGAGCTTATCGGTGACACTATAGAAAGGCAGTTTGTTACGGGTGCGCTCGGTACGGGAGCTGCAATGTCGCTTGTTATGATGGTTATGATACTTATATCCCTGACCGTTATGAATAAATTCGGTGACACCGAGGACGGGGGTATGGTTATATGAAGCATATGAAGCGCGCATATCTTATCCTCATTTTCGGCATACTTTATATTCCGATTATCACACTTATATTCTTCTCCTTCAATTCCGCAAACTCTACCGCGGTATTTGAGGGCTTTAGCCTAAGGTGGTATATAGAGCTCTTTAAATCGCCCGAAACCTTTGAGGCCCTGCGCAACACGGTAATCCTTGCCGTGCTTTCAGCCCTTTTATCAACCGTTATAGGCACTGCGGCGGCTGCAGGAATTTACAGAATGAAATCCAAGCTCTTAAAAACGAGCATACTCTCGGTTACAAACATACCGATGATGAACCCCGATATTGTTACGGGTATGTCAATGATGCTGTTTTTCGTTGCAGTTGCGGGCATTATAGGTATCTCATACGATAATTTTGGATTTTTTGCCATGCTTATAGCGCATACTACCTTCTGCCTGCCCTACGTTATACTCTCTGTTTTACCGAGAATTAACGAGCTTGGCAACTCACTCTCCGAGGCGGCTTTGGATCTCGGGTGCACACCCCTGCAGTCATTTTTCAAGGTTGAACTGCCGAACATACTCCCCGGTGTACTCTCGGGCTTTATAATGGCCTTTACACTCTCGCTTGACGATTTCGTTATTTCATATTTCGTCGGCTCGTCTAAGTTCCAGACTCTGCCGCTGCTTATATATTCAATGACGAAGAAAAAGGTAACGCCCGATATGTACGCGCTATCAAGCATCATTATCGTTGTTATCTTTACTATGCTTATCATTACGAATATCAAAAGCTCGCGTGAGGAAAAGAGAAAGAGAGGTGCAAAAAGGTGAAAAGATTTTTATCACTCCTCTTGATGCTTACCCTTATTATCTCTCTTACCGCGTGCAAGAGTACTGAAGAAGCTGAGGAAGAAAAGCCGGTTGATATGGGCGTTACCAAAACGCTTAACGTTTACAACTGGGGCGAGTATATCTCCGACGGATTTGAGGATTCTTACGACTCTAACCTTGAATTTGAAAAGTATTTCAACACCTATCTTGCAAAAGACAAAGGCTATAACATTGAGGTAAACTACACCACCTACGCGACTAACGAGGATATGTACTCAAAAATCTCCTCTCTTATGTCGACGGGCGGTGACGCGATTTACGATATAGTAGTTCCCTCGGACTATATGATTCAGCAAATGATTGAGGCTGAAATGCTTGAACCCTTCGGTGCTGAGAGCATCCCAAATTACGCAAATATCAACGATAACTTCAAGAATCTCTACTATGACCCCGATAACCTTTACTCTGTGCCCTATACCTACGGTATGGTCGGTGTGATTTACAACCCGGGACTGCTTAACGAAGAGGACCTTGACGAAAACGGTGAAATAAAGCACAAAAGCTGGGATATGCTTTGGAACAAGTCATACAAAGGCAAAATATTGCAGTTTAACAACCCACGCGATGCCTTTGGCACTGCTATGTACAAGCTGAATATTGACATAAATTCAACTAACCCTGAGGATTGGGAGAGAGCGGCAAATGAGCTTAAGACGCAAAAGGCGCTTGTACAGGGCTACGTTAACGACGAGATATTTAATAAAATGACTACTGCCTCAGCGGCGCTTGCACCCTACTTTGCAGGTGACTTTATAACTATGTACGATTCTCTGCCAGAGGACGATAAGTTTTTAAAGTTCTACTACCCCGAGGAGGGCACAAACGTTTTCGTAGACGCTATGTGTATACTTAGGACATCCGATATGAAGGATGTAGCTAAGGAATACATTAACTTTATGCTAGACCGTGACGCCGCAGTTGCAAATGCGCTTTATATCGGCTATGCTTCACCCAACGATACAGTCAGAAACGACGAGGAATATCTTGACGAGATGGGTGAGGACGCAATAGAAATTCTTTACGGTCTAGACCCCGAAACAGTAACTCAAAACTACAGCTATGACCCGTATTATCACAAGCTTGACAGTGATACGCAGGAGCATTTCTACTCTCTTTGGGAATCACTGAAAACCGAGAATGCAATTGAGCCGTGGGTACACGCATCAAGCGTTATAATCGTGGTATGCGTCCTTGGTCTGTGCGTTTATTCAATTATTATCAAAAAAAGCCGCTCGCGCTTTTACAGACTTCGCGATAAGGAAGAGAAAAAGGCACGGCAAGCAAAACAAAACTAAGGTGAAGCTTGGGTAACCTCGCTTCACCTTTTATTCTAAATATTAAAATCGGGTATATAGTCGGTAACAGACGATGTGCGCTCTTGTATAAATGCGTTCTTTACGCCTATTTTATCGGCATACTCAACAAGCTCACTGTACTCAGCCTCGGTAACCCTTCGGTTTAAGGGCGACGGCATATTCCCAATCGGAGTATCCTGACTCATAAGGCTTATATAAATACTGTCACCGTAGGCTTCATATAAATATTTAACCGAAAGCTTAGCCTCGGCAACGTGACCGGGTAAGAGCAATACCCTTACTACAACACCGCTTTGCATCATTCCGTCCTTAATACACGGGGTAGGTCTTTGCCTTACCATCTCGGCAATTGCCGCACGTGCAACGTCGGGATAGCTTTCGGCACCTGATAGCTCTTTTGCACTCTTAGCTCTGTAATACTTAAGGTCGGGAAGATATATATCCACCTTGCCTTCAAGCATTGATAGAGCCTCACGGCTATCAAACGAGCCCGTGTTATAAACGATGGGTATCTTTAAGCCGAGCGAGCGAGCATTATCTATAGCGTCGCAAACAGTTGGCACCGCGTGTGTAGGTGTTACAAAATTTATATTGTGCGCGCCCTGTCCTTCAAGCACAAGCATAGCATTAGCGATTTCAAGCGGTGACATTATTTTACCGACGGTAGTGCGCGAGATTTCCCTGTTTTGACAATATACACATCTAAGCGAACAAGACGAGAAAAATATAGTACCCGAGCCACGTGTACCCGAGATAATCGGCTCTTCCCACATATGCAAGCCCGTGCGGGCAACGTAAATATCGGTGCCGGTGCGGCAATATCCCTGACTTACTGTGCGGTCAACACCGCAATGGCGGCCGCATAAATTACAATTTTTATAATATTCACTATAGCTCAAAGCAATCACCTACCAAAAATAATTGACAAATACGCGTGCGTGTGTTAAAATATAAAAAAACGAAAACCGAGGAAGATACGATGTCTGATAAAAGAGAAGGTTACATAAACTGGGACGATTATTTTATGGGCGTAGCCCTTCTTGCAGCAGAGAGGTCCAAGGACCCCAGCACGCAGGTTGGCGCGTGCATAGTAGACGCCGATAAAACTATACTTTCAACGGGATATAACGGATTCCCCAAGGGCTGTGCAGATAATGAATACCCTTGGAACAGAGACGAGAGCCTTGGCGAAACAAAGTACCCCTACGTTGTTCACGCAGAGCTTAACGCGATACTTAATTCACAGGGTAAGTCACTTAAGGGCGCTACGATATACGTAGGTCTCTTTCCCTGCAACGAATGCACAAAGGCTATAATTCAGTCGGGTATTAAAGAGGTAATATACCTCTCCGACAAGTATGCCACAACCCCGGCGACGCTTGCATCTAAGAAAATGCTTGCATCAGCAGGTGTAGCCACAAGACAGCTTAAGCCCACTAAGGCACAGCTTGTATTGAATTTTAATATTGTAAAGTAAAGTATTGTTTACAAAGGCGGAGTTTGCTCCGCCTTTTTTTATTTGAAGTAAGCTGATATCTCTTCAAGCGTACAAGAAAAGCTACCCTGCACCATACCCGAGTTGCCGCCACCCCTGCCCGAAAGAGAGGAGTTTATATCCTTAATTTTTGACTTTAGGTCAACGGTTTTTGACGATATTACATACTTATATTCTCCGTCCTTGCCCGTGAGGGCAACAAGAATGCCGCCAACCCTTGGCAGTGCGTGATTTGAGAACTCAATGAGCGCGTCCATGGTAAAATCCTCAATTAGATATACTGCGTTAGCAGCGGTCGGCGCTATAGCGTTTGCTTCAAGCCTTGCAATACGGTTAAGATAGGTCTTTGATAGA
>JAZRFH010000049.1:0-22753 GCA_045661245.1 Eubacteriales bacterium
ATTTACCCTCTACAAGATAAACGTTATCGCAAGCCTCGGTAGTGCCGGGCTTAACGAGAACCATATTGAATATGCTGCCTTCGGCGCCGGACGTGGGGAGTGATACAGCAGGTAGCTTTGTACCGGCGTTATCAACAGCAACAAAGAGGCAGGTAAAGTCAAGTGCGCTTGCAAGGGACGTTGTAAAGCCCTCTTCAATATAGACGTTCTGCGTATTCAAGAAGGGGTAACGAACGGTTGCAAAGCCCTCTGTAAAGCTGAAAAGACACGGAACGTCGCCTATAATAGCACTGTCCTTATCAAAATAGAAATCCCAATAGCAGGTACCAAAGCTTGACTCGCGTACGTCGAATACAGGGCCTACGGGCGCTTTTGTGTAAACAATCTCGGTGTTTTCAAGACGGAACTCCGAGCGTGCAGTGCCCTTGTTTTCAAACGAAGACGAGATAAAGAAGTTTGTGCCCGTGTTGTTTATAATAAGAGAATCGCGGAACAGCGTATAGTCAGCACAGTCGCCGTAAATAACTTTTTTATCACCGTTTGTGCTGTCTACTATCATAACGACGTTATCATATATAAGAGTTACGTCGTATCTCGGCTGAATCTGGTTAGTACTGCCCGTCATGTGAATCGTACCGTTTTTAAAGGTAAGCGATGCCTCGGGGTGAGAATCATACGAGCCGCCGATTCTGTATCCGAATTGGTCGGTAAAGGTATAACCTGCAAGGTTGATAACAAGCTTCTGCGTGCCGCCCGTAACTATCTGCTTCTGACTGTTTTCAACGTTACTGAACAGATGCACGTAGCCTGCTATATAGCCGTTTTTATATTCAGTACCCATATTGTCGGTTGTACCGATTCTCTCGGATATAAGCTGACCGTCGTGGTGCCAATAATCGGGTGCTTTACCGCTAAGGTAATCGCTCTCGGATCTCCAAACGCCAAAGCTTATACCGGCGTAACTACCGTCGGGTGTCCACGCGCCGGCTACGGGTGTATATTTACCCTTATCGATGTTTGCGGACTCGTAATAAATTACACCGCACTTATCGCATCTGAAATCTCCGTTGGTATCTGCGTGCACGCAAGGCTCCTTGCCGTCGTCATGGGGCTCTCCGCACTTATCACACTTAGAGTCGTCGTTCTTATCTACGTGGTCGCAGGGCTCCTTGCCGTCGTCGTGAGGCTCACCGCACTTATCACACTTAGAGTCGTCGTTCTTATCCTCGTGAGTGCAGAGTGGCGGCTCTATGCCGTCGTCGTGAGGCTCGCCGCACTTATCACACTTAAAGTCGTCGTCCTTATCCTCGTGACTGCAGGTGGGCACTGTAGACGTAATTATCATACAGTTTGCATCGTCTGCAGTTTTTACTACGTTTTCTTTTACAATTACAGTAATTGCCACTTTACATCCGCAGTCGAGTGTTTTATCATTTGCCTCTGTTGCAGCGGAAGACTGTATTTCTGACGCGGCAAAATCAATTGCTGTATGCAGGTAGGTTGTTGCAAGCTGTACGCCGCCCTTAAGCGTTGCTCCATCCTCAACTATAATGGTCTGAGTCTTTGTAAACTGACCCTTCTGATTATCGTATTCGTGAGCTGGTGAATGTGAATAGCTGTAGCTATCAATAAGATTTACCCACGTAGTAATATTTCCGTCTATGGTAGAATTCTTATCAATAGTAATCTTCCAATCCGAAACGTAGTCGGACAAATAATGCTGAGAAATTTTGAATATAGCGGGCGCGGGTGCTACACGGTAATTTAGTGTGGTACCTATAATTTCAAATTTAGATTCAGCATTGTCAGACCCTCCGCCGAGCGAGAAATAGTTCTTCTCATGGCTTAGGTTAACAGTACAGTTCTTATATCTTATAAGCTTAGCACCGCCGTCGTATATAATATCATCTGTACGGGTTACGTTAATCGTAAGGTCCTCGAAAATCAAGGTAGTTTCCGGGCGGGTCTGCATCTGACCGCTCTTATGATTGTAAGTTCCGTTTCTGATTGTCAGTGATGCATTTGGGTGTGACGCTGAAACGCCGCCTATACGGAATCCCTGCGAGTCATCAAGCGTATGGCCGCCAAGGTCGATAATCAGCGCCTGCTCCGTACCCGTAACAACCTGACCCGAGGCGTTATCGTAGCCCTGTGTAGTAAGGTCGGCATACATCTGCACGTAGCCGGGGGTATAGCTGTAAGCAAACTGCTTACCCCCTATATCGGTTGTACCTACGTTCTTGCTCGAAAGAGTGCTATCCTTATACCAAGCCTCGGGGGTTTTACCTAAGAGGAAATCTGCCTCACTCTTCCACACCGCGTAGGTAATACCCGTGTAATCAACACCGTCGTTTGCCGTTGCGGGGCTCCACACAGTATCCGCACTCGGTGCGGCCATATATTCGTACATTCCGTCCTCACCGAGAGTGACAAGCATATCAATCTCAAACGTCGTACCGGTCTGCTGCATAATCTGCTTTAAGATGAGGTCGTTATCGGTATAGGAAACCGTTTCCTCGGTGCCGTGCTTTTTATTTTGGCTACGGTTATAGTTATCCTCTATGTAGCTGTCTACAAGCGCATCCGGCGAAATCTTAAAGCCCGGCTCGTAGATTATGGTATTCTTTTTACCGAAACGGTATTTCTGCGTATCGGCAAGCTGTGTATTTGCGGGCGGGTCGCTATACACAAGAGTAAAGCTGTGCGAGAAGGTGAAGAGAGGTACTTCGCTGCTTCTCTTAACAGACGAGCCCGAGTCAAAGAATACCGTCCACGCACTTGTGGCATCGGCAGAGGCGGGCGTTGAAATTCTGAAAAGCGGAGTTTTAGCCTCGGCACTCTGCACAATCTTCGTGCCTATAAAGTTAAGCCTGCTCTCTACAGAATTGAATATAGCAAGGTCAAAGAGCGCCGAGACGTTCGAGAGGTTAATCTCACAGTTGCGGTACTCAAGCAGCTTCGCGCCCCCGTCGTATGCCAAGCACTTTGTTGAGCTGTTATAAACAACGTTCTCAAAAATTCTGGTAATGCCGGGGCGTGTATGCATTTGTTTGTCTGTATGCACGAAGGTACCGTTCTTTACCATAAGATAGGTTGAACGTACGTTGCTCGAATCATTACCTACTCTTATACCCTGCGGTACGTTTAAGGTATGACCGCCGAGGTTAATCGTAAGCTGCTGATTGTCGGCAAGCATAAGCTGACCTGCCGTATCTGTAGAGGCATCGGCAAAAAGATGCACGTACGGGTATTTGACCGCTGCGTTGGCGCCAACGGTTGAGTTAGTGAGCATATCGGTGCCCTTGAACCATTTTGCCGGTGCTCTACCTTGAAGGAAATCCTCTTCACTTGCAAAGGCGGCAAAGGTGATGCCCGCATAGATTGTGGCATTCTCACCCTCTGTCGGGTCCCAAGAGTTCTCGGGTGCCGTGTATGAGCCTATCGGCTCTTTATTGTTTTCCCCCTCTGTGCCTGACTGTGCCGCAGTATCTGCCAGAGCGCCTGTTACATAGACGCCCGAAAGCATAAGAGATACTGCAAGAACGAGGGAGAGAAGTCTGTATTTTATTTTCATATACTGTTCTCCTTAAGCTTTTTACTATGGAGATGCCTTAAAGCGCAAAAGCCCGCCGGCGATGCTTGTTAGCTCGTTATTATTATTTGTTGCCTTAGTGTGATAGCCGAGATATTTTTCCTTTGCCGCATCGTGTGCCGCAATAGCCTCAACAATTTGAGGGTCGGTATCCTCTCTGCCATACTTACCAAGCGTATATTCAACATCGGTTAGAAGACGGAAAAAGTCCTCACTTGCCGAGCCGTTATACGTGCCGTTCGCTATATACTCACTAAGTAAGCTCGAGCTTGAAATTACGTTTGACATAGTAAGAGTGGTACGCTTGTTTGCCGGATTCTCAACAGCACCGCTGTTATAATCTCTCATATCGGGGCCGGGAATCCAGGTCTGCATAGGCTGAAGCTCATTTCTCTGCCCTTCCCATCCAAGCTTATAACCAAGCTCTATGGGGTTATTGGGGTCAATAATTTCAAGAACTATAGCAACCTTAAACAGCATTACAGAGTCTATACTGCTGGTGATAACAAGCTTTCTGAAATTAGAACGGTCGTCTTCCTTTATTCCGTTGAGAGAAGGCGAGTAATCGGGTGCAGGAGTTTTGTCAAGCATATACTTGTTAGTATCCCAATCCTCAAACTTAAATCCGCGGTCACCCGTAAGCAGTGATACTCTTAACGTATAGGTTTCACCGTTAGCATCCGGCTTTGAGGTCATAAGCACGGTTCTGCCGTCCTTGGAAATCTCAACCTTAGGAACGTTTTTCTTATCGTAATGCGCCGACCACACTATAGACTGCATGCTTGCAAAGTTAATCTCGTCCTGTATAACAAGCGTCTTTCTGTCATTTGTAAGGAGCATACCGCGCCTTGCGTAGGTTACGTTTGACACACCTCCAAATACAGGTGCCTGGTCAATAACGGTTGCTGTACCGTACTCGTTAACAACGGTAGAGGTAATTACACCGCCTGCGTTTGCAACTTGACCGAAGGGCATAGATTCTAATGATGTAATACCTATAGTGTTATTACCCTCTGTCGAATACTTGTAATAACCCATAGAGAGACCGCCGCCTGCAAGGTTGTAGTTATCGGCACCGAGGTCGCAGAACCATCTGATGCCCTTATTATCGTAAATCCAGTTACCTGAGTCGTACTGACCGTGAGCAACGTTATTTACACCGCCCATAATACCTGCGTAAAGCGCACCCTTCTCCCACGAGGAGCGTGATACAACCGCACCGATACTGGGCATTACGTAGTCAAGTGTCAATTCCGCATCTTCTTCGGGAATCAGGCTCTTGTCGTAAAACAGAACGTCATATCTTGACGGTGCCTTCTCATTGTGACCCGAATGAATTTGCAGATATCTTAATGCTGCATACTCGGGGTTATCGTACAAATCTGCAGACAGATAGTACCAATACGAGGGCTGAGTGCCTACCCAGTCGTCGTGGTAATTCCATCTTGAATAATCACTGTTCTCAACGTGACAGCCAAAGTAGTCAGTTGTGTTAAGACCCGGGCAATCAGAAAGACCGAAATCTGTACCGCACGTATCAAGCAGTATCTTGTTGATAAAGTGCATGAAATGAACCGCACTCCAATAGCCTGCAGACTCACGGTAGCCGCCGTCAAAGCTGATGTATGTCATACCGCGGTCGCCGTAGTAGTAAAGCGACTCGGTAACAACGAAGGAGCTGTTTTCTACGTACTCCTCATAACCCATAACCGCAAGAGAGGCGGTAAGCATACCGATAGTACCGTTGGGGTTCCAGTTACCGATATGGTTCCAGTACATAGATGCATCGCCCTGGGGTCTTGTATGCTCGGGGGGCATACCGTTAAGAGTAAGCCAACCCTCGTATACGCCGTTTTCGTATATACGCTTTGCAAGATAATCCACGGCGCCCTGACCGAATACGCGAACGTAATCGTTATACAGCCAGTCGTAGCTTATCGAAAGCGGGCGCGATGTATTTGCACAGTTAAGGAAGTGACCGGGGCCCCAGTGCTCCCACTGGCAAAGCGACCACGTCCAGTAATATGCAAATTCAAGGTATTTTTCGTCCTTGGTTATCTGATATGCAAGAGCGCAGGGCTCAAGTGCGGCTACAAGACAGGTCTCACCGTCGGAAAGCACGTTAAGTCTGCCGCCCGCAGGGTCGTAGCCGTTAGTTTCGGGATAGGGCATCGTTGTTATGGGATAATTGCCGCTCTCAAGCGTTGTATCCCAGCTTGCCAACCCCTCACTGTTATAAACCCACTGTCCTTCTTTAATACCTAAGTAATTGCCGTACTCGTCAAGAATCGCATATTTTTCAATATACGTATCGGCGTAAGCAACCTGCGTATCCATATACCAGATAAGCTCTTGGTCAAACAGCTCGTCACCGGGATTGGAATAATAAGTCGAATGAAGAAAATCAAATCTCTCCTGGTCTGCAAGCAGATAGGGGTGATTAAAGTTGTTTGTCTGCTTCTTTGCAAGCTCATAAAATGTTTCAGGCTCAAGGTCAAAGGTTTCGTAAAGGAAACGCTCTGCCACGTCCTGCATAAGTTGCTCGTTCTGGTCCCTTGAAATAAAATCGTCAAATGGAGCTACGAATATAAGTCCTGTTTCGTCATACGTAACGTAAACACCGGGCAAAAGAGCCTCTACGTCGTCAAGTGCTATGTAAATCTGCCTGTCGCCGCCGTCCGTCTTTAAAACAGGTGTGGCTGAAAGCTTATATACCTTTCCGTTTGCCTGATAACTGTCTCTGCCAACAGCAATCGACTTGTAAGTTTCACCTGCAAAAATATCGCAAACAAGACCGTCTGAGCCGTACTCGTAAGGAATCTTTGCATATTCAAGCAGCTTCTCAAGCGAAACCATAACCTCACCGTTTTCCTTGTACGGTGCGCCGTAATAATTTCCGTCCTTATCTGTAAAGAGCCTTATCTTTTCGCCGAAAAGTAGCGCGTTGTTTGCATTAACCTTCATAACAAGGCTCATATCGACAATCTCTGAAACAGAGGGGTTTGATATACCCGAGCCGACAACGAAATCCTTGGTTGCGGTTGTTAACACCATTGAGCCGTAGTTATCGTTTGCAATATTTGCAAATCCCGCACTGCTAGTGTAAATCTGCATATTGTCAAGGCCGTACCAGTCGTTTATATTACTACCGTCTGCATTAAGTGCTATGCCCTCACGGCCTATACGAATCTGATTGAGTCCCTTATATTCCTTAGTGCCGCCTGCAACCGGCTTTATAAGCTCAACGTAGCCCTTTGTGCCAACGTAAGCTGTGTATTTAACCGAATTTGGGTCTGTAGCCTCATTCTCGGGAGTATCGGGATTGTCAATCGACAGGTGGTCAAAATCCATCTCGATTGCAACGTGGCACCACTCCTCGCCAAGCTGACCCATATTTTTTCCGAACACGTAAAGATTGCCGTTCTCAAGGCTTAATGCATAAAAGGGGCTGGGTGCTCCGCCGGGTCTTATAAACTCAAAGAAATTTTTAATCGTTGCGCCCGCCGAGCACTTAATGTCAAATTCAATATAGGTCTTACCCTCTCGCGGTATCTTGCTTGCGGGTCTGTAACGCATAAAGGCGTTTCTTGCGTCGTCCTTCTGAACGAACTTGAAGTAATAGTTAAGGAATCCCGCATCGCCCTTGTTTATCTGATAAGCATAGTCGCTGTCAAGTGAAAAGCTGTGCTGATACAGGTTATTGTTTTCTGTACCGTTCTCCCAATTCCAGCCCTCGCTGAAATAACGGTTAAGATGTACGGTTACGTTCTCTGAGCCTGCGGGTTCGCGCTTAAGGTCGGGCTGACCCGAGATATAGCTGGAGCCCGTGCCTGCTGCACCGACAACTGTAAAATTAGGCTGGAGCTTGTCGTTTACTGCCGTGCCGTATTTATTTACAGGCAGCTCACATCTTTGCTCGACACCGTGATAAATTTTAACGTTATCTACGAAATACTCGTCGTCTGCCCTGTCGCTCTGATACAGGTTTTCCTGCGCGCCGAAATAAACTGCGGATAAGCCAAGACCCGCCTTTGCTTCATATACGTGAGAGTAGGTTTTACCCGCGTATTCAGCGCTTACGGTAAACTCCTTCTTAGCACTGTCCTCTCCCGTGCCGAAATCAAAGGTAAAAGCAAGAGTCTTAAACTGCGTAGGTACAGCGCCTACGGACTCGCCAAACAGGTAAAGCTGACCGTTATGCATACTTACGATATGTGTAAGCATTCTGTCAGTACCTGTGCCGTTGCCCGCAATCATAACTGCGCCGCCCATATTGTTGCCCGCGTTCGCCTTGAGGTCAAACTCAAAGAACAGCTTGCCATACGTCGGAGAATCTACAGTGGGGATAGCCATATATCCGCCTCTGTCGTCGGGTGCAGATATCTGCATATAGTAATCGTAGCGCGACGCACTGATCTTATCATACGTCAGCTTAACTATAAGCCCGTGCATAGAATCTAGATTCATACCGTTGGAATAATTCCAACCGTCCTCATATCCTCTGTTGTATATAATCTCTACACCGCCGCCGCTATTTTCACTTCCCTGTGCATATGGGAAAACAGTGAAAAGCGTAAGCAAGATGGAAAGCACTATACAGAGTGATACAAGCTTATAAAAGTTCTTTTTTATCATATCTGGTTTTACTCCGTTCTCTCCAAGAATCACCTGCCGATTTCGTTTACAACAAATGCTATAAACGAATTGATTTCGGTACGGTTTGAGAGATAGCCTACTGCAACACGGGTTGCTTCAAGCTCCGAATTGCTCTTGTTTACCTCATTATTATAATTATTGCAAATTGACTGATAATTGTTGAGCGCACTCTGTACTCTGGGGGCAGCGGCCTCAAGCGAAGAAACATATTTGTTGCATTCGATTATACCTGCAAGCACGTTACCCTTGTCGATAGCCAAAAGAGAAACCTTCTCTTTAAATTCATTTGCATAGTTCTCTATCGCCTCAAGCTCCCGGCACCTGGCGATATATATACTTACAGCATCCTGCGCTGCAGCATCTCTTACGTCCATAGCATAGAAGTAAACAGATGCCTCGTCACAGATTCTGCGCATAGTAGCATAGTCTATTAAGCCTACAAGACCCTTACATTTTTCCTTGAAAGCTGCGGTATTTGCCTGTACGAGTGCATCATACGCTTCTCTCTCACCCTTAAGGCTTTCTATACATGCATCTATTTTTGCTTTAAGAGGTGCGATATCCGCTGATTCAATATCAACCTTATTCTTAACTATGTACTCGTTGAGATTTGCAAGAATACCGAACCTTTCAAAATATATCGTTGATGCTTCATATCTTGTAAGCTCGGAGCTCAGATAATTTACGTGCTCTACGCGAATACGCGCCCTGAAATATTCAAGCATACCGCTCACCTTTTCAAGCTCGTCTGCCGCACCGCCGTAATATGGGTCGAAATTATCCTCGTCCACAATTTCCATTACTATATGTATATACTCGTAGAGATAATCGTAATTTTCATTCCACTCAGCCTCGGTATCGTAATTAGACAGGAAGGTCAGAACCGATAGAAGCTTTTTCGAGCTTTCTATCTCGCGCTTATCCTCCATTGTACCTGCCATATCGAGGTATTTGCCGTAGAATTCCGCAAGCTTTGGAAATTTACCTGTTTCTATGAGCGAGAGATTTATTTTCTCTACAAGACTGTTTGAAAGAGCAAACGCGCTCTCAAGACCGTCAAGGCTTGATGCGTGATAGAACTCGTCAACAGCCGCTACAAATTCAGAAATTTGGTTTTCCTCTGCAATTTCAAGTCTTACACGGTTTAATTCCTTAATGCATGCATCGTATCTCTCGCCCGCCGTTACAAGACTGCTGACCGAAAGATTAACTTTATCTGCATATTCAAGATAGTACGACCTCGGGTTGTACGTATCCTCGGCTCTCTCGTACGAGGTAAGCTTACCTATTGCCGCCTCAAGTGCCTCAAGATTATCCTCTGCAAGAGCCACGTTAAGAGAGTCAAGGTCAAAGCCGACGAGCTTATCCACCGCCGCCTGTGCTATGGCATTATCCGTCAGATATTCCTCGGCCTCTTCGTCCCAGTAATCACCGAGCAGCTGGCTTGCCGCGTCGTAATATTCCTTTTTCAGCCCGTTATTCTCTACCGCTGTGATACGGTCTACAAGCAAAGCAAACTGCTCCTCGGGCTCAAGGCTGCCGAAATAATCAAGCTCGCGCGGTGCGTGGCCCTGATAAAGCTTAACGTTATCAATACTGAACTGGCCGCCGGCAAGTGCCGGGTTCGTGCCTATACGGATTATACTCGGCTTATTGGTGTAACCGTAGGTGGGGTCTGCAATATCGTAGCTTGCAATCAGCTCGTAATCTGCATAAATGTCAACCTTATTATCTTCAAGGCCCACGACGAGCGAGAGGTGCAGCCACTCACCCGGTGTTATAGCATTTGCAAGAATTACGTTATCCGACGAAAGCTTTTGAACAATGTCGCCATTCTCGTTTATACTGAAGCAAACCTGGTTCCACTGCGTGCCGAGAACCGTAGGGCTACCGTTTTCAACCCATATCAGCTCCTTACCCGTATTCGGGAGCTTGCCGAAGGTGGTTATATCCATTTCAAATACCATACTGTCGCTGATACCCTGAATATAAGCAGTTGTACGGTAATGTATACCGGGTACGTCATACCTTACGGTATAATATTCTGTATTTTCAAGCACTCCTATGAAGGTAGAGCCGTCGTCATTTTTCTCGGCAATGATATTACCTACGCTTACCTTTGGCTCTTCTACGTTATCGGCAGAGTTAAAATTAAGATTTATAACGGGGGCACAAGTCCAGTCGCTTGCGTGCACGCCGAGCATAATCTTATCAAGCGCCACCTTCTTCTTTGCCTCAAAGTCGGCAAGAGCTTTATCGTAGCTCTCCTTAAATACGTCATAGCCCTCTGTTTCTGCTGAAATGGGGTGACTCTTTACAAAGTAGTTAAGCTCTCTTATCGCAATACCGAGGGTTGCATTGTTATCACAGCTCTCGGTTGCTTTCAGATAAAGCTTTGCACACTCAAGTCTCTCTTTACTGAGCTTTACAAGCAGCTCGCCCTCGGGCAATACGTCAACAGCATTGGCAAACGCCATCATAGCATCAAGCCTTGCATGCTTATCCTGGGCGGTGCGAAGCCCCTCGCTTTCCGTTACGAAAAGGTTAAGGGTAGCCGAAAGCTCGGCATCGCGCATGTTAAAGAAGTTAGCGTCGCCCTCGGCAGCATCTGTAAAGGGATGCTTTGCCAAGAAGCTATAGAGAGCCTTCATAGACTCAGCCTTACCGTCAGCCTGTGGATTTGACTTAGAGCCATTCAGGTACTCCTTAGCTACCGACATTTCCTTTTGGTCGATATCGCCGACGAGTACCTCATACCCTTCTTCAGCCGAGTTAACGGTGTAGAGATAGTCGACTAAGCTGTCAAGCAGTGCCACTCTCTCTTCAATCGGCTTTGTATCGTCATAAGCATTCAGCCTGTTTCTCGCCTCAGCAACAGTGCCTGCGTTCTCACCGTCTGCCGTAACCGATACAGCAACGAGAAAAACGAGAATAAGCGAGATAAGCATGCTTATTATTTTGCGGTTTTTCATAGGATTCCTCCGTTTAATGTTTGATAAGCAGATAAATTAGGAGCCTTAAATTTCAAGACCTGCGGCTCTTACTGCGGCAACGAGCGCCGCCTTCTGCTCATCGGTAAGGTCGCTAGAGGGGAAATGATTGTAATAAACGTCAAAGCCTAAGAGTGAAATAAGATATTTCGATGCACCGATGCCGCCAAAGGGCAAGAGTGCGATTATTATATTGGATATGAGCGTCTGATACTTTTCAGCCTCAGCCATATTTCCCGCCTTATAGCATTCGTAAACCTTCTTGAAATAGGGCATCATAAAGGAATACGTGGTACCTATGCCCGCATCGCAGCCTGCAGAAAGACCGAGGCTGAGAAGCTCGTCGGGTCCGTTGATAATATTGAGCTCGGGATACTTGCTGCGAAGGTTAATAACCGAAAGATAGTTCGGGTTAGTCCATTTAATGCCGGTAAGATTATCTATCGAGAAGAGCCTATCCAGCAGCTCGTTGCTGAAGGAAACGCCCGTGTTGGGGTTGTTGTAGATAAGCACGGGAATCTTAACACTGTCGCAAAGGCGCTTAAAGTACGCATAGATTTCGTCCTCAGTGTACTTATAGAAGATGGGGGGAATTGCCGAGATGGCATCTGCACCCTCTGCCTCTGCGTATGCCGCAAGCTCAAGCATCTCGGGGTAGTTGATTCTTGCTATGTGAACGATACAGGGCACTCTGTGATTTACTATGCGCAGAGTTTCACGTGTCATTTGCATATGTAATTCCTTCGTAACGATAAGGCCCTCGCCCGTAGCGCCGAGCACGTAAAAGCCGTCTGCGCCCTGGTCAATTAGGTAATTAAGCATACGCTCAAGCTCGGGCACGTTAAGATTTCTGTTTGCGTCAATAGGTGTTATAATAGCGGGAATAATTCCTTCAAATTTCATTTTTCTATCCTCTCATATTTCAGCGCACAGGGCGCAGTTATTATCTTATTAAATTAGTTATTTTTATTATAGTTTTTAGCAGAGATTGCGTAAGCGTAAAGCGCCGACTCATACTCGGGGGCAACACCGTCCTTCGTAAGACCGTTTATATAATTAGCCATTGAGTATGCGCCAAGGGCTGACACCGTGCCCTCGCCTATCGTACCCTCTGCGGTAATCGAAATTGCGCCCGTAAGCTCATATACGTGTTCAATCTCAAGTATCAGATATCTCTTGCAGTGGTAATATCCGTTTATTACCTCGTATTCAATAGGCTCCTTACCCGCGTAGGTGAAGCTCACCTTACCCGTAAAGCCTTCTGCTAGATAGAATACGTAGTACGGCTTTTCATTTATTGCAAGCGACGCGCCCGTAAGCACGTTGTTAACAGTACCCATATCAGACGCTAACTCGTCAGCGACCGATACGGTCATGCCTTGAAGCTTGGAGAGCGCCTCGTCTGTTTTCGGTGTAGACGGCTGCTTACCCTCGGAGCAGAACTTAATAACCGTTTGCTTGGCGAAGGTCAAAAAGTCGTAGGCAAGCTGCTTATCCTTTTCGGTTACAACGTCAGAATCCAAAAGCTCTATGAAATAGTCTGCAACCGAGTGTGTAAATTCATAATCGGTGTAGCCCGAGGCTTTTTTAAACTTAAGAGTGAGTGTGTATTCCCTCTCAATATCGGTAACGTTTATGTTACCTACCGAGTACTTGGTATAGCCGCCCTCGGCCTCTGTTCCCTGTACGGCCGTCTTGCCAAGGTAAACTGCAGCAACCTCGCTGTTTTCGGGAATGTAAAGATTATAGGTAAGAGAGCTATCGGCACTGACGTTCTGCTTAAGACCGAGCCCCTCAACGTATTCGTTCGGGTTGCCTATGTCAACAATAGTTGCCGTACCGCCGTTGGGCACGAGGTCGATATAAGCGAAATTAACTCCGCCCTCCTTAACCGCAGTTGCGCTCTTCTCTTCACCTCCCTGAGTATAGGTTATTTTGCCCCAGCTTGTCGGGAGCTCCACCTTTACCGTCAGAGGCATATTGAATATTTCAGCGGGTAAATCAAGACCCTCTTTAGTCTTTTCACTCATTGTAAGGTCTACGAAAAATCCGTCTTTAGTGGTATAAGCCTCTACAACTGAATTCTGTCTTTCTCTTATGTAGGTTGTAGCCTCGGTGTAGGTTGCTACCCAAAGCCTGTTATCGTCCTGATACTGTTTCATAGCAGCCATAATAGTTCTGAGCTGCTCCTCGGTAACGTCGTTATCCTCAGCCTCGTTTACACCGTGGGCGATAGAGATAAACCAGCCGCCGTAATTAACGCAGTTTTTAAGGTAATTTACAAGTGCCTCTGGGCTGTTTGTGGTCTTATATTCTTCAACGTTGCACTGCATTCTGACCATATAAGGATTGTACCAGCCGCCAGGCTCGTTTGAATGCTTGGGGTCAAGCGTCTGCCTTTTGCCGACGTAGCTCGATGTGTAAAGCACACAGCTGCCGCCTCGCGCTGCATAGAAGGTAGACATCAAAGTCTGGTATGCCTCGTCTATATAGTTAGAATACGGAATTGCATAGGTTAGTGCGGGAGTACCGGGAAAGGCCGCTTTCAAATCGTTAAACGAGCCTACGATTTCGTCCTCAATATTCTCCGGTGTATTATTTTCAGCTACGTAATTCGGGTGGCTCGGCTGTACTATGTAATCGTGATTTGACGAGTGACTCTCGGGTGCAAGGTAGCCCTTTGAAAAAATCGCGTTCCAATCGGATGCCGAGGGGTAAGACGGATCTTGCAGCTGGTCGGTAATAAGCATTAAAGATGCCTTAAGACCGTATTCCTCACAAAGCTCGTTAAGCTTAACGGCCGTAGGCATAAGACCGTCGTCAAAGGTCATAGTCGCAATAGCCTTCGCACCGCCCTTTGCGTCGGTAAGCTCAGCCTTTACCTCTTTACGGTCGGAATCAGCCCCGGCACCGTCTGCCAAAGCAAATCCTGCTGCCTGAGGAAGAAGTATTGCAAGAGCAGCTAAAAGAAGTATTGTTTTTTTCAAAGTCTTCATATTCTTTCCCCCATTCCTTTAATTCTTACCGAACTCGTGCACACCGGTCATATTATCCACCGGCACGTCGTCGTATACCTCAAGGGGGGATTCGCATTTATCGCAAATCATATCGCCGTGACTGTCGGTATGCGGTAGCTTCGGGCCGAGAGTAAAGGTATTTACCTCGTCAATTACTCCGCAGTGCTTACACGAATAGTAAAAGGTGTTCGGGTGTAAGCAGGTTGCCTCCTCAGCAAGCGTATCTTCATTTGCTATATTCTGATAGCTGTGGTCGGCAAAGCCCATAAGCTCAAACGTATTCTCTCCTGCCTTGCCGCATACTCTGCAGCTCTCGGTATAAACCGCACACTTATTACAGGTAGCCTCGCTCACAAGGTATTTGTCTGACTTGATCTTAGCATATGAGTGGTCTGTTGCGGAGCCGTATTCAAAGGTATCGCCGGTTTTACCGCATAATTTACAGCTTGAGTAGTAAATTGCGGGTGAAGAGCAGGTAGCCTCTGACTTTAAATAATCCTCCTTCACAACGTTTTCCCATTCATGAAAGCAAATCTCGATACCGTCACCGGCACACGCGGTGAAAACGGTTAATCCGAGCAGCAAAATGAAAATAAATATAATCGCTTTTTTCATGTTTAACCTACCTTTCTGAAAAAATCACGACTGTTTGCACAACGGGTGCAGTTCGGTTTTGTGCACATTGTGCTAAAGTTACAAAATAATTATTTATTTTAAACAATTATAGCACGCGTATGTGCAGTTTGTAAATAGAAAAAGTGGACAAATATTACTTTAATATGTCTTTTTTTCTAACTTTTTTCGGTAACTATCTTGAAAAAACAAAAACGTTGTGGTACAATTTAAAAAACCGCACAAATTTATAAATTGGCAATTGTGCTAATTCACCAAAAGACGCGTTTTTACAAAAGAAAGATGTTGATTTTGAAGCTTTTTTAATAACAGCTTTCTGCTGTTGGTATCAATCTAAAGCGCAAGGCTATAAATCAAGTTGAGAAAAGTTCAAGAGGATTAATATGCTAAAAAAAATACCGTTTTCACTAAATATTCCGGTAAGCTTTTGCACCTTAAAGTTAAACTTTCATATAACCGAGCTGTTGCGTTGCTCGGGCTTTAACGCGGTTTCTCCGCCGCACAATCACAGTGACTGGGAGCTGAGATACGTAACAGGCGGCAACGCAAGCCTGATTATTGACGGTGAGGAGCATAAGCTTCTCTCGGGAGATACTTTGCTTTTACACCCGAATCAGTCACACTACTTAACAGTTGATGCCGTAACACCGAACCTCGTTGTATACAGCGTGAGAATTGCTATAAAAAATCCGCAGGAAGAAAGCTCCCTGGCACTTTCAAATCTTCTTAACGGTGTTATTAAGGTCAGGGACGAGAAATTTATGCTTGCCCCACTCTTTAACAGGCTGTGGAAGGAAATAAACGAAAGGCGGCCGGGATATTTTAACTATCTGCAGGCGCTCTGCTTAAGTATATTCATTGAGTATCTTAGGCTTACGGGTAAGGACACAGAAGGGATATTTACCGTTGACGAATCGAAATATACGAGCTATTGGTATGACAGGCTCGATATGTTTTTACATCAGCATTTTATGGAGGATATCAAGCTTGAGGACCTCGCAGAGGAAATAAATCTTTCCTCACGCCACGCATCAAGAATGGTACTTAGAGAATACGGCATAAGCTTTATCGCAAAGCTTACCGAAATAAGGCTCGATAACGCAAGATATATGCTAAGACACACAAAAAAAGACCTCACAACCATAGCATTAAGCTGCGGCTTTTCAAGCTACAGCTACTTCACCTCGTGCTTTAAAAAGAACATAGGAATCACCCCCGGCGAATACCGAGAAAAATACCGAAAAAATCCGTAAAGTTGTAAATTTTTATTTACATAGAATATACAAAAAAGCGACACGCCTGCCACTTAAGCTCAGCGTGTCGCTAAAATTTTATCTATTAGTCAGCATCGCGCATAGAAAGGTTCTGTCTGCCCTTTTCGTCAGTGCCGAGATACTTAACTCTTACGGTGTCACCAACAGAAACAACGTCCTCAACGTTCTCGGTTCTCTGCTTCTGGAGCTTCGAGATATGCACCATGCCCTCCTTGCCGGGAGCATACTCAACGAATGCACCGATAGGAATAATTCTGGTTACGATACCCTCGTAGGTCTCGCCAACTGTGGGCTCAAATACGATAGCATCGATAATAGCCTTAGCCTTATCAGCCGATGCCTTATCAACTGCCGCAATAAATACAGAGCCATCGTCCTCAATATCAATCTTCGCACCTGTGTCGGCAACTATCTTCTGGATAACCTTACCGCCCGAGCCAATAACCTCACGAATCTTATCGGGGTCTATCTTCATAGAAATCATTTTCGGAGCGAACTCGGAAACCTCGCTTCTGGGTGCAGGGATTGCGGCAAGAAGAATCTTGTCAATAATTTCATCTCTGCCCTGGTGGGTTGTTTCAAGAGCTCTCTTTATAATTTCGGGTGTAAGACCGTCAACTTTAAGGTCCATCTGAATAGATGTGATACCCTTGTGAGTACCTGCTACCTTAAAGTCCATATCTCCGTAGAAGTCCTCAAGACCCTGAATGTCTATCATAGTGTCCCAAGAGCCGTCCTCTGCAGTGATAAGACCGCAGGAGATACCTGCAACGGGTGCCTTAATCGGAACGCCTGCGTCCATAAGAGCAAGAGTAGAGCCGCATACAGAGCCCTGAGAGGTAGAGCCGTTAGAGCTTACAACCTCGGATACAAGACGGATAGCATAGGGGAACTCCTCTTCAGAGGGGAGAACGGGAACGAGCGAGCGCTCTGCAAGTGCACCGTGGCCAATCTCGCGGCGGCCGGGGCTGCGAAGAGCCTTAGCCTCACCGGTAGAATAACCGGGCATATTGTAGTGGTGCATATATCTCTTTCCTGTTTCCTCGTCAAGACCCTCAAGCTTCTGACCCTCGGAAAGAGTGCCGAGAGTTGCTATTGTAAGAACCTGTGTCTGACCTCTTGTGAAAAGACCCGAGCCGTGAACTCTCGGAATTAAGCCAACCTCTGCTGCGAGGGGTCTTATCTCGTCCATTCTTCTGCCGTCAACGCGCTTTTTATCTACAAGCAGCCAGCGGCGGACAATCTTCTTCTGTATCTTATAGATAAGCTCGGGGAGAATTACCTTGATATCGGGATATTTCTCCTCAAATGTTGCTACGATATCGTCCATAATGGGCTGCATCT
The DNA here is from genome assembly GCA_045661245.1 of Eubacteriales bacterium. Taxonomy (GTDB): domain Bacteria; phylum Bacillota; class Clostridia; order Oscillospirales; family CAG-272; genus UBA1740. The sequence goes on from JAZRFH010000049.1 coordinate 17,507, forward strand.
TAGCATCTCTTACGTTCTTGTCGTCGGTGTCAAGTGCTTCCATAACAGCCTTTTCGCAATATGCGAAAATCTCGTCGAACATATCGTGGTCAAGCTCACCCGATACGTACTCGAACTTAGGCTTACCGATTTCCTTAACGATGCCGTTTATGAACTCAACGATGCCCTTGATTTGTTCGTGGGCAATCATAATAGCGTTATACATATCCTCGTCGGAAACCTCGTTAGCGCCCGCCTCAATCATAACTACCTTTTCCATCGAAGCCGCTACAGTAAGCTCAAGGTCGGATTTCTGCCTTTCTTCAAAGGTGGGGTTAACAACGGGCTTGCCGTCTACAAGACCCATAAACACGCCGCCGATAGGTCCGTTCCACGGAATATCCGATATAGAAAGGGCGATTGATGCACCAATCATAGCGGTAATCTCGGGTGAGCAGTCGGGGTCAACCGACATAATTGTGAGTAAGAGAGATACGTCGTTGCGCAGGTCCTTCGGGAAAAGGGGACGAACGGGTCTGTCAATAACTCTGCCCGCAAGAACTGCCTTCTCAGAGGGCTTACCCTCGCGCTTTAAAAATCCGCCGGGGATTTTACCTACTGCGTACATCTTCTCGTCATAGTCAACAGAAAGGGGCAAGAAGTCAATTCCCTCTCTCGGTGCTGCTGATGCGGTTGCCGTAGCAAGCACGGTTGTATCACCGTACTGTACAAGTGCCGCGCCGTTTGCAAGACCTGCAATCCTACCGGTCTTAACAACGAGCTTTCTGCCTGCAAGGTCGTATGTAAAGACCTTGTAATCGTCAAACGTTTTAAAGTTTTCTACCATTTGCTTTTTCTTCCTCCATTTTTTCTCTGAGGTCCGAACCTAGCACTTAAATATCCGCTTGTACACGCCAAACACATATTTAACTGCTACTTTCGACCCTCTTTTGTTTGTTTTCTACCATTTTTTACTTTACGCGACAAGCGGGAACGCAACAAACGTTCCCGCGCCGGTATGTCAGCCGCCCGAAATTACTTTCTGAGGCCGAGCTTCTTGATAACTGCTCTGTATCTCTCGATATCCTTCTTAGCGAGATAGTTAAGAAGCTGCTTTCTGTGGCCGACCATCTTGGACAAGCCTCTCTGAGAGTGGAAGTCCTTGGGGTTCTTCTTCATGTGCTCGGTAAGCTCGTTGATTCTGTTGGTAAGAATAGCTACCTGAACCTCGGGAGAACCTGTGTCTCTCTCATTGATTTTGTATTCCTCAATAAGAGCGGTCTTTGTTTCCTTTGAAATCATTTTTCTTCACCTTTCTTAAAAGTATTACCACAAGCCCCGATACGTGCGGGTGAAAAGCGAGTACCACGCGACGGTAAAAACCGAAACGGAGTAATGCCATACACGTAACCGAGCAATAGGCCGGAAGAGATTATAGCATACTTTTCTTCATTTGTAAAGTATTTTTCGTAAAATATTTTTATTTTGTATATAGATAGTATAAACAGAGGCCTGCAACGCTTACTGATTCTGGAGGGTATTTTTTTGCTCCGCCTCGGCAGCAGCCCTTGAAAAATCAATAGCTTTCGGGAAATTCAGCTTAAAAACGGTAGCAATAACTCTTATCGAGAAAACGGTTAGAATACCTATAGTACAGCTTATAATTTCACCTGCCGTTGTGCCGACAAGAAGATAGTTTGCCAGTAGGTAATAAACCGACGCCCCCGCCAAAGCCGCCGCGGCGTATATACGCTTTCTAAGTACAAACGGAACCGTTCTCAGACATACGTCACGCACCATACCGCCGCCGATAGCTGTTACAACACCCATCATAATAGCGAGAAAGGCGCCCTTCTCGGGGCAATAGTCCATACACATAGTAACGCTCGAAACGACGAAGGCGCCGAGGCCCAAGGCGTCTATGTAGTTATTAACCGACATTACAAGTGCCTCGTTCTTTACGTACCAGCCTTTGCAAAGCCTTGCAAAAAAGAAAACAGCTATAGAAATAAAGAAAGTAACCGAAAGATATAGCCACATTGAGGTAAAGAAAAGAGGAGTTCTGCCGATTATAAGGTCACGCATAATTCCACCGCCAAAGCAGGTCATCATAGAGAGAAACAAAACTCCTATAAAATCCATCTCCTTGTCAATTGCTACAACAGAGCCGGATATTGAAAAGGACACAAGGCCGATAAGCTCAATAATAAGAATAATTACGTCTATATCCACGTCACACCTCGGCAAGCTTTTTTACAAGAGCATCAAGTGCGCGCGCCCTGTGGCTTATTGAATTTTTTTCTTCGTCAGACATCTCGGCAACAGTACGCCTCTCACCCTCGGGAATAAAGAGTGGGTCGTAGCCAAAGCCGTGTGTACCGCGCCTGTTTTCAGTAATTGTGCCGTACATATACCCCTCGGCACAAATCTCGCGCCCGTCGGGAAACACGAGAGCCATAGCGCAGGTGTAGTGGCCGCTTTTATCTTCCTTATCTCGAAGTCTTTCAAGAAGCAATGCGTTGTTTGCCTCGTCGTCACCGTGCTCGCCTGCAAAGCGGGCTGAATAAATGCCGGGTGCGCCGCCTAGGGCGTCTATACAAATTCCGCTGTCGTCAGCAAGTGCCACCTTACCGGAAAGCTTGGCAATCTCACGTGCCTTTTTAAGGGCGTTTTCCATAAAGGTATTGCCGTCCTCAACCGTTTCGTGAGTAATGCCGGCCTCGCGAAGCGACCTTATGCTGTCAAAGCTCGCACCGAGAATTTCCTTTATCTCGTAGATTTTGTGTGCATTGTTTGATGCTATTATAAGCTCCATTTTCAATCCTCTTATGTAAATAATAGTTTGCTTTTCGTTAAATAAAGCGCGACACGGGGTCGCGCTTGTAAGTTTTTTGTTTCTTAGAACAGACCTGTGATTTTGCCGCTCTCGTCAATATCAATTTTCTCTGCCGCAGGCACCTTGGGTAAGCCCGGCATAGTCATAATATCGCCCGTGAGCACAACGATAAAGCCGGCACCTGCAGATACCTTAACGTTTTTAACCGTAACCGTAAATCCCTCGGGTGCGCCAAGGCGTGTCGGGTCGTCTGAGAATGAATACTGAGTTTTAGCAATACATATCGGCAGCTTGTCAAAGCCAAGCGCGCTAAGGGCAGCTATCTGCTTTTTAGCCGCAGGCAGAACCGAAATACCTGTTCCGCCGTAGACCTTTTTAACAACGCTCTCAATCTTTTGTTCTATAGTTTCCTCAAGCGAATATGAGTAGGTAAAGTCCCCCTTCTCCTCCTCGCAGAGTCTTACTACCTCGCGTGCAAGCGCCTCACCGCCGCGGCCGCCCTCAGCCCATACGGTGGAGAGAACAACGTTGACACCGAGCTTTTTACACTCGCTTACGATAAACTCAATCTCTCTATCTGTATCTGTCGGGAAGCGGTTTACAGCAACTACAGACGGCAGCTTATATACGTTTTTAATGTTTGACACGTGGCGCATAAGGTTGGGTATACCAAGGCGCAGTGCCTCAAGGTTTTCAGTGCCGAGCTCGGTTTTTGCAAGACCGCCGTGCATCTTAAGCGCCCTTACGGTTGCAACTATAACTACGCACGACGGAGTAAGTCCGGCCATACGGCACTTGATGTCAAGAAATTTTTCAGCACCCAAATCAGCACCAAAGCCTGCCTCGGTGATTGCGTAATCGCTCATTTTCATAGCAGTGCGCGTTGCAATAACAGAGTTACAGCCGTGTGCGATATTTGCGAACGGTCCGCCGTGCACGAATGCGGGCGTACCCTCAAGAGTTTGTACAAGATTTGGCTTAAGTGCGTCCTTTAAGAGCGCCGCCATAGCACCCTCTGCCTTAAGGTCGCCTGCCGTAACCGGCTTCTCGTCATAGGTGTAGCCTACTATAATTCTTGAAAGACGCGCTTTGAGGTCGGAGAGTGATGCTGACAGACACAATACCGCCATAATCTCGGACGCAACCGTAATATCAAATCCGTCCTCGCGCGGTGTGCCGTTTACCCTGCCGCCAAGGCCGTCTGTCACAAACCTCAGCTGTCTGTCATTCATATCCACGCATCTTTTCCAGGTGATGCGCCTTGGGTCAATGCCGAGAGAGTTGCCCTGATAAATATGGTTATCAAGCATAGCCGCAAGCAGATTGTTTGCCGCACCTATAGCGTGAAAATCGCCTGTGAAATGAAGATTTATATCTTCCATCGGTATAACTTGGGCATAACCGCCGCCTGCCGCACCGCCCTTAATTCCGAAAACGGGTCCGAGCGAGGGCTCACGCAGTGCTACCGCAACGCTCTTGCCAATACGCTTCATACCGTCAGCAAGGCCGATTGTGGTAGTGGTCTTACCCTCTCCCGCGGGTGTGGGTGTTATTGCAGTTACAAGCACGAGCTTGCCGTCGGGCTTATCCTTGCTGTCGCTGAGCAGTGATAAATCAAGCTTTGCCTTATTTCTGCCGTAAAGCTCTACGTATTTTTCGTCTACCCCCGCCTCACGGGCTATATCAAGTATATGCTTGGGTGTGACGGACTGTGCTATTTCAATATCGGTCAACATGCTTTGCAATTCTCCCCTCGTTTTGGATTCGGTTATGATTGTCTTACGTGTGTAATTATACTACTTTTGCCCTTTCCTGTCAACCGATTTTTTATATTTTCCACAGCTCTCGGGCACCCTATTTTAAGCCTTGCTTTCCGCTATCTCGGCTTTTGAAAAAAGTTTATCCAAAGTTTTAAAAAAGACTTGACAAAAGAGAATAAAGATTATATAATATGTTGTACGACTTTGGGCAAAAGCAGCCTAAACTGCCCCCAAATGCCGTAATTACACTGTCTGGGGGTAAAAAGTGAAGCTCGATTTAAGACCAATGCTTGCAGGCGAGCGCCTACTCAGGTTTGAATATGAGCTACCGCTTGAAACAGACCCCGAGGACACGGCCGGCCTTTTTTACGGCGTAGGTTTTCCTTCTCCCATGAAGGTAAAAGGAGAAATTGTAAACACTGCAGGTTATATGAGAATGGCGCTTACCATGTCGGTCGACTACCAAGCCGCATGCGCAAGATGTCTTGATACGGTATCCGGGCGCTTTTCTTTAGATCTTGGGAAAACCGTCGCTCCTAAGAAATTACTTGAGAATCTTGATGACGATAAGCTCGATGATTATGCAATAATTGAGGACGGATTCCTTGATATGGACGAGCCTCTCAGAGAGCAGAAAGTCGGAGGCCAAGCGGTCTTAGGAAGACAACATCA
>JAZRFH010000050.1:0-4622 GCA_045661245.1 Eubacteriales bacterium
TAATATATGTGGGTTTAGGAAAATCTAAACAGCTTTAACATCACAGCACGTATCGCACATTTACCGTCCAAAGTGTACCTCTACTTATTTCTTCGGACGCTTTGCTCCGTACTTGGAGCGGCTCTGCTTACGGTTAGCAACACCCTGGGTATCAAGCGTACCACGGATAATGTGATAACGTACACCGGGAAGGTCACGAACACGTCCACCACGGATAAGAACAACCGAGTGCTCCTGAAGGTTGTGACCGATACCGGGGATGTAGGAAGTAGCTTCCATTCCGTTGGTAAGTCTTACTCTCGCAATCTTACGCAAAGCCGAGTTAGGCTTCTTGGGAGTTACGGTAGTTACCTTGGTGCAAACGCCTCTTCTCTGTGGTGCAGTCTGGTCGATGGGTGCGTTCTTAAGAGCGTTAAAGCCTCTCTGAAGAACGGGAGTCTTTGATTTGTAAGACTTGTCTTGACGACCCTGCTTTACGAGCTGGTTAAAGGTTGGCATGATTTTCCTCCTTCTTTCAAAAATTCTTGCGGTGCGCAGTAATTTTTGGCACCACGGGATTTATTATTACCGAAAATAGGCATAAATACCCCACTTTCGCATAATACACCCTATTTTAACACGCGAGTGATTTTTTGTCAATACTTTTTTAGAAATTACTATATAAATAGTATCTTATATATCAAGTATATACCACATAAAAAGCACGGGCACCGAAAACCGTGCCCGCACCCTTATTTTAATTTTGCATTCTGCAATAAATTGAAAGTTGAAAATTGAAAATTGAAAGTTAAATAATCATAGGAAAGCAAAAATAGAGGTATTAAAGCCTTTATTGCTTTTTAATTTTGCACTTCCGTACCTTTCGTCTTGATTTTGCATTTTGAATTTTGCATTTTGCATTTAAATAATGTCTTCTTTTTTCTTGCGCTTAAAGATGCCTGCAAGCATTTTTCTGATTTTTCTTCTGTTATAGCTTGCCTTGATTGACGGGCCTACAGAGCGGATACGCACCTTAAGGCCGCGCCTTTGCCTCTTCTCATACTGCTTGTGGCTGTAAAGTATAACGTTAGCGCAGAAGTCACGCACCTCTTCACTCTCAAATTCGTCGGGTGCGGCACTCTTCCACCCCAGCTCCTCGGCAAAGGAATCGTGAAGAAGCGTCCAAAAATCCTCTTTAGCATCACGCCACAGAAGATTGTAAACCTTGTAGCACCTGCTTGTTGAGAGATTTAAAAACGAGAGCCACAGCGGCGCGTAAGTACCGTGACCGCGCAAAAATTCCTTGATTTTTGCAAACAAAAGCGGCACTTGACTGTAGTATTTTCGGAAGAGCTTGTTCTTGTTCTGGTCAGAGTAAACTCTATGGTGAGTAAGCACCTTTTGCAGCTTACCTACTCTATCTGCAAGTGACAGTGCGGTTACTACAAAATATGTGTCCTCAAACACGCGAAGCTCGGGGTCAAAGGTCAACTCCTTCTCGGCAAGGAAGGCGCGGCGCCACATTTTATTCCACACGTATGCCGTGGTACACTGCAAAATATAGTCGGGATAGTCGTTCTTTGAAACAACCGCATCACCCTCAAAAATCTCGCCGTGGTCGCTTGGTATATTGGGCTCAAACCTTGCCCTTTTATCGTTGTAAATATCGTATTTTGAAATAGCAATATCAAGCTCGTCGCGCTTTGCAAGCTCGTAAAGCTCCTCAAGCATTGTTATCTCGGAGAAATCGTCTGCATCAAGAAATACTATGTATTCACCGCGCGCACGGGCAAGACCCTTGTTTCTCGCTATGGAAGGGCCTGCATTATTTTCGGTTATAATACGCACACGTGCGTCGTTCTTACGGTATTCTTTTATGATTTCAAGTGAATGGTCGGTCGAGCCGTCGTCAACGCAGATAATCTCAATCTCCTTCAGGGTCTGGTCAAGCACGCTGTCTATGGCGGGCCTAAGATAATCCTCTGCATTGTAAACGGGCATTATGACCGAGACCTTAACGTGCTCGGTGTTTGTCATAAACTCTCCTTATCCTAGGCAAAAAAGTGATTTATAAATCTCCGCCCTAATACGCGGGCACAACTATACGCATACATTCTAACACAAAAAGTTTGATATGTCAAGGATTTAGTAAATGCAAAATTCAAAATTCAAAATGCAAAATCAAGACGAAAGGTACGTGGGGCAAAAAATTTAAGGCAAAAAAAGAGAGAACCAAGTACGGGACCGGTTCTCTCATAAAATATTCTTTATTCTGCAACAGCAGATACTACCTCAGACTCGGCAGCGATAAGCGCGGGTGCGGGCTCCTCTGTAGTATAAGCCACAGGTGCCGGCTCCTCGTCCTTTTCAATCTCAACCGCGCGGTAGGTGCCAAGACCTGTACCTGCGGGGATAAGCTTACCGATAATAACGTTCTCCTTAAGACCAAGCAGATAGTCGCGCTTGCCCTTAAGAGCAGACTCGGTAAGAACCTTGGTAGTTTCCTGGAATGATGCGGCGGAGAGGAAGGACTCGGTCATAAGAGCGGCCTTGGTAATACCGAGCAAGAGGGGTGCGCCCTCAGCCAAGCGTAAGCCAATCTCGCCTGCGTCAATTCTCGCCTGAATCTTATCATTCTCTTCACGGAACTCAAGCATATCAACCTTAGTGCCTACAAGCAGCTCAGTGTCACCTGCGTCCTGAATCTCAACCTTACGGGTCATCTGACGGGTAATACACTCGACGTGCTTATCGTTAATTTCAACGTCCTCACCGCGGTAAACCTTCTGCACCTCACGAATGATGTAGTCATAAACCGCATCAATACCGTTCATACGCAGAACGTCTGCAGGGTTAAGGAAGCCCTCTGTAATAGGCTGACCGCGCTTAACCTTCTGACCGTCCTCAATAGCAAGACGCATACCGAAGGGTATCTCGTAGATTACCTCCTCAGCAGTGGGCTCCTCGGGGTTAAGGATATGAACGCGTGAAAGCTTTTTATCCGATTCAATACGGGCAGTACCCGTAAATTCCGTTACAACAGCCGTCTTCTTAGGCTTACGAGCCTCAAACAGCTCCTCTACTCTCGGCAGACCCTGTGTAATATCCGAGCCTGCGACACCACCCGTGTGGAAGGTTCTCATCGTAAGCTGTGTACCGGGCTCACCGATTGACTGTGCGGCAATTACACCTACAGCCTCACCGATAGCAACGGGAGTGCCGTGTGCCATATCAGCGCCGTAGCAGTGTACGCAAACACCGCGCTTAGCAAGACATCTGAGTATTGTACGCACCTCGACCTGCTTAATGCCGGAGTTAACAATCTCGTTTGCCTGGCTCTCGGAAATCATGGTATTTGCGGGAACGATAAGCTCACCCGTTTCCTCATTTACTACGTCACCAATCGTATATCTGCCCACGAGTCTGTCGTAAAGCTTCTCTACAGGCACCTGACCCGATACGATATCGGATACTATGATACCCGAGGTAGCTCCGCAGTCCTCCTCGCGGACTATGATATCCTGCGATACGTCAACAAGACGGCGGGTAAGGTAACCCGAGTCAGCAGTACGAAGCGCAGTATCCGAAAGAGATTTACGTGAACCCTTAGCACCCATAAAGTACTCGAGCATCGTAAGACCCTCACGGAAGTTGGATTTAATGGGAATTTCAATTGTTCTACCGTTGGTAGCGAACATAAGACCACGCATACCTGCAAGCTGACGCATCTGCTTCATAGAACCACGGGCACCCGAGGTACAAATCATATTAAGCGAGTTATATGCATCAAGGTTCTTGATAAGCGCGTCGGTTACGGCATCGGTGGTTTTATCCCAAACGTCGATAACCTGCTTATATCTTTCCTCGTCGGAAAGCTCGCCCCAGTTAAAGCGCTCGGTGATTTCCTCAACCTTCGAGTTAGCCTCTGCAAGCAAATCCTTCTTCTTTGCGGGTATAGTCATATCGTATACCGAGATAGAAAGAAAGGACTTGGTAGAATACTAATAACCCATAGCCTTGATATTGACAAGAACTGCCGCCGCCTCGGCAAAGCCGTGCAGTCTGATAGTTCTGTCAACGATATCCTTACGCTCCTTGCACGTTGCGGCAAAGTTAACCTCAAGCGAGAAGGGGTCCTTGGTTCTGTCAACGTAGCCGAGGTCCTGGGGAATCTTGGTGTTGAATATAAGTCTACCGTAGGTAGCGTCTATAATTTTACTTTCCTCTACACCGTTAATTACCTTGGTAACGCGTACCTTGATAGCGGCGTGAATGCCTATTTCCTTGTTCTCATAAGCCATCTCAACCTCGTTGAAATCACGGAACACCTTACCTTCACCGCGCTCACCGGGGTGGTCGATTGTAAGGTAGTATGAGCCAAGCACCATATCCTGAGAGGGAACGGTTACGGCCTTACCCGAAACAGGCTTTAATAGGTTGTTTGCAGAAAGCATAAGGAATCTTGCCTCTGCCTGTGCCTCGCTCGAAAGGGGCACGTGTACGGGCATCTGGTCACCGTCAAAGTCGGCGTTGAAGGCGGGACATACAAGGGGATGAAGCTTGATAGCTCTACCCTCTACGAGAATAGGCTCAAATGCCTGGATAGAGAGACGGTGAAGTGTAGGCGCACGGTTAAGGAGAAC
>JAZRFH010000051.1:0-4904 GCA_045661245.1 Eubacteriales bacterium
AAAACAGTTATCAACTGTTTTTCACTCCTCACCTATAATTCCGACCAAATTTGGCTTTGGAAAGCAATCTCCGAAGCCTTTTTCTATGATTACTGCGACTCAAATACAGAGGGCTGATAGTTATTTTCCATCAGCCCTTTGTGTGTTTTTGATGCTATTATGCAAGCATATCCATCAGATCGCAAAGCGCCGTTTCAAATTTGGCACCGTACCAATGCTCCGCGTCTGCCTGCGTGTTGATGATACATTTTACCGTATAATCTGCAGCAATCCTTGCCGCCTCAAAAATCTCCTTGTCGTTCATCAATGCACCGGTGAATGCAGAAGCATAAATATCTCCCGTGCCGTGACAACTCCTCGATACCTTATCGTGCTCGTAATAACGGATTGCGCCGTCCTCATAAACTATCACGCCGGTTTTCTCGGGAGTATAGCCTACACCCGTCAGAACGATGGTCTTTGCGCCAAGCTTTGCGAGCTTGTCAAGAAGCTCCTTTATGTAGTTCTCGTCGTAGACTTCACGGTATTCAACCTCGGCAAGGAAGCAAGCCTCGGTAATATTTGGAATCAAAATATCCGCAGACGCGCAAAGTCCTCGCATAGCTGCCACGTATTCATCATTGAAGATGGAATAAAGCTTGCCGTTATCAGCCATAGCGGGATCAACGACACGAACGCAATCGTCCGTTCCCATGGTGTCAAGAATATTCTGAACGTACCCAACCTGCTTAACGCTTCCAAGATATCCTGTATAGATTGCCTTGAACTTGATGTTTTCCTTTTGCCAATGCTTCTGAATCTCGGGCATATCATCGGTAAGGTCACGGAAGGTAAAGCCGCTAAATCCTGCGGTATGCGTGGAAAGAACGGCAGACGGAAGAATACAGGTTTCCAGACCGCAAGCGGAAAGAATCGGGAGTGCAACCGTCAGTGAGCACTGACCGACACAAGATATGTCTTGAATGGTGAGAATCTTTTTATAAGCCATTTTCATTTTTTCCTTGTAATTTTATTGAATATATTATATAATGTTTTTGTCGATATGAAAATAGTCAGAACAGGAGAATTTTATATATACAGATGAAATACACCGCAGACAAAAACAATCGCCCTGTATATCTGCAAATATACAAGCAGATACGACAGGACATCATAGACGGAATTTATCCCCCCGGCACAAAGCTTCCCTCAATGCGATTGCTCTGCGACGAGCTTTCGGTCAGCACGGTTACGGTAAATCATGCATATGCTCTGCTGTGCGACGAGGGATATATAGAGTCAAGAGAGCGAAGCGGATTCTTTGTTATTTTTCTGAAATCAGACGGGTTTGCCGCACCTGCCGAAACGCACACGAAGCATAGCATCGTACCGCAAAGCTATCATACATATCCCGAATTTCCGTTTTCCGTACTCAGCAAGACGATGCGGAAGGTGCTTTCCGATTATACTGATGTACTCCGTGAGAGATCGCCGAATGCAGGGTGCACCGAGCTTCGTGAGGCGATAAAAAATTATCTCATACGAAACAGAGGTATGAGCGTTGAGAGTAGTCAGATCATTATTGGTTCGGGTGCGGAATATCTTTACGGGCTTATCATTACAATGCTCGGAAGAAAGCACGTATACGGTATTGAGTCACCGTCATACAAAAAAATCGAGCAAATCTACAGCGCGGCTGATGTGAAATACGAGCTGTTGCCGTTATTTAACGACGGCATTGATAGTTTGGCTCTTGCAAAAACAAAGGCAAGCGTCATTCATACTACGCCTTACAGAAGCTTTCCGTCGGGCATCACCGCATCCGCTAACAAACGCCACGATTATATCCGTTGGTCAAGCAAAAACGGGCGTATCATTATTGAAGACGATTTTGAATCGGAGTTCTCGGTTTCCTCAAAGCCGGAGGATACTCTCTATTCGCTTTCCGAATATGACAACGTAATCTACATGAACACCTTTTCCAAAACCATCTCGCCCGCGCTCCGTGTAGGATATATGGTTCTACCAAAAGGGCTTGTGAACGAATTTAATAAAAAGCTCGGATTCTATTCCTGTACCGTTCCCACCTTCGAGCAGTTTGTCCTTGCGGAGCTTATCAACAGCGGAGATTTTGAAAGGCATATCAACCGTGTCAGACGGAGTTTGAGGAAGAAACATTAAAATAAATACCTTTTCGGCTGATCGAAAATATGCTTTGACCGCTTGGCGTATCACCGCAAGAATTCGGTCTGCAATGAACACTCAGACAAAATATGAACAGACGTACCCTTGTAGTATATTTGTGCTTTTTTGTGTCAGATACTCATACGTACAGTTGCAAGTGATTTTGCATTTTTAACATTTTTTAGGGCTGACAGTGCCGTCAGCCCTTTTCTCATAATATCAGCTCCATACCGATTTTCTGCGTTGTTAGCCCCTGTGCCTCATAAAATTTAATAGCAGACAGGTTTGCACTCCATACGTTAAGAGTAAGGTTATAGCAGCCGCTATCTCTTGCAAGCTTAACTGCCGACTCGTAAAGCTCTTTACCTATATGGCGGCCGCGAACGCTTTCGTCAACGCACAGGTCGTCAATATAAAGTGTTTTTATATCGGCCAGGACAGAGCTATCCGTATGACTTTGGTATATGCAAAAGCAATAACCTATAACCTCGTCATACTCATCGGTATAGACCAGTATTGGCCGCCCGTCGTCCTTAAGAATTTCTGCAAGCTCCGAATCCGAATACTTTCTGCCTGCTTTAAAAATATCGGGTCTTGAATTGTGGTGAACAAGGCAGACCTGCCTCAAAAGCTCACCTATTTTGGGTATATCTTTTTCGTTTGCGCGTCTTATCATTTGATTATTCCTCTAAAAACTCACGTTTAATAAGGTCAACCATGATACCCGTGTTGAGATTAAAGGCGTCAATTGGGTACGCGGCCTTGACCTTGCCGTGATAAACCTGCTCCTTAAAATAGGCTATAGCCTCGTCTTGTGTCCTGCCTGCGAGGAGCTGTGCTTTAATATCAAGGGCAGTTTTGCGCGACATGGCCTGTGAGGCCTCAAGATAGGAAAGCGCATCATTTTCTATAAGTCCGTAATGCGGTACAAGAATGCTCTTTGGCATAAGAGCTTTAGCCTTCTCAAAAGAGTCCATCGTCATTTTAAAGCCAACGAGAAACAGCGGCAAATAAATATCCTCGCCAAAGTATGCACCGAGAGTTTCCGTGGCCAAAAGCAGCTTATTATCGGCAAGATAAAAGCCAACCGAGCACTTGGTATGCCCGGGCAAATTAACCGCGGTAAACGTAAGGCTGCCGCATTTTACCACGTCGCCGTCTGACACCGCAATATCAACCCTGAGATTGTCTGTAAGGTCCTCATACTCGGCAACTCCGCACGCGGCCGCATACTTTCTGTCAAGCTCACGCATTTTGGCGCGAGCCGTTGGTTTATCAAAAATAGTTTTGGCATACGCGCCCGCAACTACCTTTGCGTTTTTATAGTGTCGCAGAACGTAGGGTGCGCCGAGGGCGTGGTCGTAATGCGAGTGAGTGAGAAAAATATAGTCAAGCTCTCGCTCTCCAAGCTCTTTTTTTACGTTATTTAAGAGCTCCTCGCCTCTGAAGGCGTACCCCGTGTCATATAAAATCGCAGTTTTACCGTCGTCTATCAAAAACCCGCTGTCACCAAGCCCGGGGCGGACGTCGGTTATTTTAATGTCAATCATAGTTTACATCAAAGAACGGTACAGCGCCTTAATATCCTCAACTGAGGTATCCTTGGGGTTACCGGGGCGGCAAGCATCGTTATATGCAGACTCTGCAAGGAAATCTACGTCTGCGTCCTTTGCGATATCTTTAAGGTCAGCGGGGATACCAACGTCAGCCGAGAGCTTTTTAACTGCGTCAACAGCCGCCTTGCGGTACTCCTCTGTCGTCATTTTCTCTGTACCCTCAACGCCCATAGCACGTGCTATATCGCGGTATTTCTCACCCGTAGCCTCAGCATTGTATTCCATAACCGTGGGCAGAAGAATTGCGTTAGCAACGCCGTGGGGAGTATCGTAAAGTGCACCGAGAGAATGAGCCATAGAATGAACTATACCAAGGCCTACGTTTGAGAAGCCCATGCCTGCAACGTACTGACCGAGTGCCATGCCCTCTCTGCCCTCTTCTTCATTGTTTACCGCGCCGCGCAGTGACCTTGCAATAATCTCTATCGCCTTCAAGTGGAACATATCGGTAAGCTCCCACGCGCCCTTGGTAATATATCCCTCAATTGCGTGAGTGAGCGCGTCCATACCCGTTGCGGCGGTAAGACCCTTCGGCATTGTAGCCATCATATCGGGGTCAACGACTGCAACCACGGGAATATCGTGCACGTCAACACAAACGAACTTTCTCTGCTTTTCCACATCTGTAATAACGTAGTTAATCGTAACCTCTGCCGCAGTGCCCGCAGTGGTGGGAACGGCTATAATCGGAACGCAAGGATTCTTTGTGGGTGCAACACCCTCAAGGCTGCGTACGTCCTCATACTCGGGGTTGGTGATTATAATACCTATAGCCTTTGCAGTATCCATAGACGAGCCGCCGCCGATAGCTATTATATAATCGGCACCGCTTGCCTTAAATGCCGTAACACCCGTCTGTACGTTTTCAATAGTGGGGTTGGGCTTGATATTTGAATATATTTCGTATGCAAGGCCTGCGCCGTCAAGCACTGCGGTAACCTTAGCCGCAACGCCAAATTTCAAGAGGCCGGAGTCGGTGCAGACAAATGCCTTTTTAAAGCCGCGAGCCTTAGCCTCTGTTACTATCGAATTGATAGCGCCCTTACCGTGATACGACGTTTCATTAAGTACGATACGATTTGCCATTTTTTATCCTCCGTAAACTATTTTTTTTACTGTTTAAAT
>JAZRFH010000052.1:0-2232 GCA_045661245.1 Eubacteriales bacterium
TACGAGGTGCAGGCAGTATATTCGGGTAAGCTTCGTCCAAAGGCTAAAGAAAACGTACAGTACCGAAAGCCCGACTATAAGTGCGAAAACGTTGAGATCACAGTTGATCCCGATACCGCAGTGCTCGAGTCGGTGAGGGTGGATGGCAGAGAAGTACTTCGCGCTCCCGCAAGACTCAACGTTAACCGTTATATAGATAACGATAGAATGCACGTTGACACAAGGAAAAATAAGTACTGTATGGATAAGCTCAATCAGCACGTTATCAGCGCAGAAGCTACCGAGCAGGGTACTGTATATCACTCTATCCTTTGCGCCGATACTATGTCGCCCTTTATGAGCTTTGACGTGTCTTACACCGCCGCTGAGGGTGAGTTGACGGTGGATATCGCATATACCCTCGCAGATTATATCAAGCATCCGCCGAGAGTAGGATTTGAGTTCGACCTTGATGCCGCTTATTCTCGCTTCAAATACGTCGGATACGGCCCTCGTGAAACCTACGTGGATAAGCTAGCCGCATCGGAATACGGATATTACGAGAGCACCGCACAGGAGAATTACAGTCACGCATACGTACGTCCTCAGGAGTCGGGCAGCCATTATGGCACGACCTATCTCGAGATAGAAAACCTTCTCACCGTTGAGGCGGCAGAGCCATTCTCCTTCTCGCTTAACCCCTATACCACCGCAGAGATCATGGGCGCAATGCACGACTTTGAGCTTCCTGAGAGCGACAAGGTTACACT
This sequence comes from Eubacteriales bacterium, assembly GCA_045661245.1. GTDB lineage: Bacteria > Bacillota > Clostridia > Oscillospirales > CAG-272 > UBA1740. The sequence goes on from JAZRFH010000052.1 coordinate 750, forward strand.
CTGCCTCGACCTCGCAATGCGTGGCGTGGGCTCACATTCCTGCGGCCCTGAGCTCGAAGAGAAGTACGAGATACCTCGCTTTGGCAAAAATACCTTTAAGATAAAGTTTGTGTGATAAATCTCTGCTCGTAGTATAAAGAAAGCCACACTTAAACTAGGTATTGCCGGAAAATTTTCATTAGTTAATAATTCCGGACAAATAGGTTTTGGAACAGATGATTTAAACTTTTCTATTAAAGGAGTCGAAGGTGTCGAGAATGTCGAATAAATTTAAATATGATTTTCACCTAAAAATTATGGTTCTGCAGCACGCAGTATGTTATCTTTACCACCAGGAAATACTGCAGTAAATACATCACAATTTTTGATTTCAAAAGGAAGTACTGTATTATCTGGTAAAGCAGCTGCTTTATTTGGACAAACTGGTGGAGGAATTCAATGGTGGATTGGTTTATTATAGGAGGATTCTATGGTTGAACAAATAAAAAGAGTTTTAAATAGTATTGAAGAAGAGATTAAAAGTGAAAATTCTATTTGGAATAAAGAACAATTAATTTCTGTTGTAAAACCTGAAATGAAAGAATTATATAATCATTTCGTAAATGGAGAAGTTTTCTTCAAATACGGAAAAAAACAAAGAATGTTAGAATCAACCTACATTATTACTGATTCAATAAGAAATCTAAGCAATACAAGTCTAGGCAAAGAAATTATTAAATTACAAGAAAAGTATAATAAACTATAAAAATAGCAAATTACTTTCACAAGCAAAACAAGGCGGATTTACCTCTGTGTAGATTCACCTTGTTTTTTATTTATCAGTACGATAAGATAGGTCAGCTTATCCGAGAAAACAACAAGCACCTTGACAAAACCTTCATATATAGCTATAATGAAGTCGGAAATATAACGAGCGTAAAGACGTATGCTTATGCAGAAGCAGGTACAATACCCACAGGCTCATATTACTAAATTGTTATCGCAAAAGGTGATTTTGGGTTGCGATTATTAGTAGAAAATGTATTTACTGTCGGATTTAAATTAACTAACGCATTATTAAAACCATATTTTATGATTTAGAGGATAGAAAGTATGCGCAGATATTTATATTCCAATTTATTAAAAATAATATTTGGTTCATTAATGATAATTACTTTTATACCTTCAGTTATTTACTTTGTTTTTTCTTTATTAATTGATAAAAGCACAAATATAGCAAGTTTGATACTAATTATTTCTTGTTTGTTATTGTGGCTTTTCCTTAATCTAATAATATTCATATTAAACAAGAAAGCAAATAATAGTATTCTTTTTGAAAAAGGAAACGAGAAACCAATCTAGCATTTTTAGGAGATATGTCTTTTAAGCCAAAAACTTTAGTATTCCAAAATAATTGCTCTTTCCAAAGCTCAAAAAAGTCATTTTCAGTCTTTTCAACTTTCTTTAGGAATGCAGTCCAAAATTTATAGGATTTTTGTTCTTC
>JAZRFH010000053.1:0-13817 GCA_045661245.1 Eubacteriales bacterium
ATGCTTGGCGGCGGTGTTATCGTACAGCGCTTCGGTGACCTTGTGTGCGGTCAGCGCTCTACCGAGAAGAGAATAGAGGAAGCATTTATCAATCCTACCCTTAAGGCAACTCCGGGTGACCTTTCACTCGTTTTGCCCAAGCGCCTGCTTGACGGTATTATAGAAATGATTTACGCGCTTGACAAAATTGCTCCCGGCACGGCAAACGACGACACCCTGCTTTACGGAGTTGAGGTCAAGTTCTATAATATGGAGGTAGAGGTTGACGGCAACCTTGAAAGCTGCTACCAGGGGCTTTACGTTATAGGCGACGGCAGCGGCATTACGCATTCGTTAAGCCACGCATCGGCAAGCGGTGTGCACGTAGCACGGCATATTGCAAGTAAATAATAATAAGTAAATAATAAAAAGAGGAGAGCAGGATTTTTACCCGTTCTCCTTTATTTTTTGAGGTATTGTGTATAAGTACAATACCGTTTTTTATTTTGCGGGCTTGCTGTTATACCAGAGCCTCGGGTTTATAACTCGCTCGTCTATGTCGACGAATGCCTCGCGGATTTTTGCCATCTGCTCGTCTGTAAGCGTGCGCGTTTTGTCGATTAGTTCGCAGTTTGAGAGCACCTGCTCGGGCGTCTGGCAGCCAAGCACAAGGCTTGTGATTCCGGGCAGGGATAACACGAATGATGCTGCAAGCACCTCGGGTGCCATATCAAACTCGCGGCAGAAAGCGTGGAATTTATCAAGGTATGGAAGAATAAAGTCCATACGCGGGTCTATTTCGTCACGCGGGCAGAAAATGATGCCCTGCAAAAATACGCTTCTTGCAAATACCATCATACCTGCATCGTTAAGTGCGGCAATACCGCCGTTTTCTATCTGACCCCAGTCAAAGATATTGATGGGAATTTGTACCGCGTCAAAGCCTGACTCGGCAACGACCTTGTAATCGTGGTAGGAATAAACCGAGAGGGCAGAGTATTTAATTTTTCCGCTCTTCTTAAGTCCGTCAAAAACCTCACTGACAACGTCGGGCGCGTCAAGATAATCTTCAAGGTTATGTACCATAAGTATATCTATGCAGTCAACACCGAGCGTTTCTAAGCACTTATCGGTCTGTGCCAGAATGTCAGCGCGCAAAATTTCCTCGCTCGTGTGGTCAAACGGGCCAACCTTTGTGGTGATAATCGGGCGTTTGCCCGCCTCAACGGTTCTTAACCATGAGCCAATTACACGCTCAGAGTCACCGTAGTTGTTAGCCGTGTCAAGATTTGTAACACCCGCGTCAAGTGCTGCAGACAAAAGGCCGTGTGCGTACTCCTCTGTGGGCTTTTGCGAATGCTCGCCAAATCCGTAATTCATTCCAAGCTGAACAGTACCCAAAGTAAACAAGGGCATATTCAGCTCCTTTGCGTTTCTATATTTCATTTAGCACCTCTATTGTAAACAGTTGTTTGCAGTTTGATTTTACCAAATGGTCCAGCCGCCGTCCATAACGAGCGTTGCACCGGTTACGTAATTTGATGCGTCTGATGCTAAGAATACAACGGGTCCCTTTATATCGTCCTCGTTTGCCCAGCAGTGAAGAGGGCAGTTCTCAATATATTTTTCGGAGAATGCCTTGCCGTGCTCGGTTTTCTCAATATCGGGGGTATATCCGCCGGGGGCGATGCTGTTTACTCTTATACGGTATTTGCCGTAATAACCCGCCATATATTTGGTCATACCCTCCATAGCCCATTTCTCGGTAGTGTAGTTTACACTCTGCTCCTGCATTACCTCGGGGTAGAATGGAAAATGGGGGCAGTCCAGACCGCGCATAGAAGAGATGTTTATTATACTGCCGCTGTTTGCTTTAACCATGTGTTCAAGCACTGCCTGTGAAAGCATCAGCTGGCCGTTTAAGTTTATGTTCATTGAATCCTGAAGCTTTTCTCTTGTCGCAAGGCGCAAAGATGCAAGATTGCTCCTGTCAACCGCGTTGTTTACGAGAATATCTATCTTTCCGTATTTTGCAATTACTGCATCTACAAGATTACGGATTGACTCGTCCGAGCCTAGGTCAACAGACATACCTACAGCGGATAAGCCGTTCTCTCTCATAGATTTAGCAAGCTCCTCGCATTTTTCACCGTTTCTCGATGCTATAACTACGGTAGCGCCTGCCTCGGCCAGAGCTTCTGAAATACTTGCTCCGTAAAGACCTCTGCCGCCTGTTACTATGGCAACTCTGTCCTTAAGTGAAAATAAATCCTGTACACTTCTCATTTTTTTACCCTTTCCTGTTTTCTGAATTCAAGTGGCGATTTGCCTACTTGGGATAAAAATATACGGTAAAAACCGTTATAGGAGCTGTAGCCGACGTTTGCGGCAATCTCCTCGACTGACATAGCTGTGTTTATCAAAAAATATTTTGCCGAGTCTGTTCTCAGCTTAAGTATGTATTGCTTAAAAGACGTTCCGAAGCTCTTTTCAAAAAGCCTTGCTGTCTGCTTGTTACTGAAATGAATAAGCTGTGCAAGCTCGCTTAGTGTCGGATTTTGTGCAAAGCGCAGGTTAACGTATTCTTCCATTATAGTACGTGTCAGTGCGCGTGCGTCACCGGGCTTGCCGTCGGACTGACTGTTGTTGATTTCTTCACTCTCACCTTCATCCTCAAGACTCTCGATAAGCTCGGTAATAACCAGTGTAAAATAGCCAATCAGTCTATGCTCCTGAAATTTTCCGTTAGAGTAAAACTCAACGAGAGCTTCTTTGAGTAAATCAGCAAGGCGCTTCGCGTTTTTAACCCCCGTAACGTCGGTAAGTGTACCTAGCGCAGAGGTAAAGTGTGAATAAAGGTCGTCCTTCGTTTTTTCACCCGTGTGCTCGTATGCAAAGCAAAAGCTCATACGCGTGCACTGCGGCAGGCCGTTTATGGGGTAGTGCAAAAGGTTGGGCGGTACAATACATCCTTCATTTTCCGCAAGACTGTATTGGCCTGTCTTTGCCTCAAGCACTGCAGTACCGTCAAACACCACGTGTAGCTCGTATGAGCTGTGGCTGTGTATTGCGCCCTCGTTGTGAGTAAATCTGTCCTTGAAAAATCCACCGGAGTTCGTAATCATAACTCGCGTGTTATCAATATTAAAATCAAGAAAGAAATTGCGCTCGTTATTCGTTATCAAAATACTCACCCCCTAGGTATAGTATAGCTTATTTTCTTTATGAAAGCAATAAGAATTTGCACAACAATATGGACAAAAAGGCAGCGTGTATGTCCGTTTTGGTTCTTTACTTGAATGTTTTGATATGATAAAATTAACTTAGTTGGAGGTGTAATATGAGCTACAAAATTGCAATGCTCGGTATGGTTGACGGTAACGGTCACCCGTATTCATGGAGCGCTACGGTATTCACGCTCTTGAACCCGTTTTTCGCATCACGGGTAGGGGTTACACCAGTGTAAGGCACACGGGCGACGACACTCATGCTCTCTTGCACATAAAGCACGAGCGCGGTATAGATATTCACCTTGCCGTAATATACGATATTGCCGCTTCGGCACTTAAGCTTGTTGGAACAAAGGATAGCGTTACAGTATCTATGAAGGATAGCTACTATGCCTTTAAGACCCAGCTTACCGAGTTTACAAAATTTGCTAAGGGTGAAGAGCCGGCATATCCGTTTATTGAAACGGTAGAGCTTATGCTCGTTATTATCGCAGGCATCAGAAGCCGTAGTGAGGGCGGCAAGGAAATATTCCTTAGCGATTTGTGGCGCGAGCTTGGTGAGGGCGGAGAGCTTTAATCATAACCAATCATACAAAAGAGCCGGCTTTAAAATTAAGTCGGCTTTGTTTTATCAATCAAGTAAAGCAAATAAAAAGGTGAACTTGAGGCCTTGAAAGCTTCCCGGCTCACCTTTTTTGCCCGCGGCTTATGCCCCGGGCTTTTTTATTTTGTTAAGCATTTTGTTGAGCTTAAGCAAATCCTCTTTAGTAAGCGATACTCCCACCATTCCAATCATACCTGTCAGGCGGAGAATGGTAAAGCTGCCTATCATTTGCATCATAGAGCTGTCCATCTTGAATTCAAAGCCGGGTGTCTTTTTCTCCTCACCCTTCTTTTTCTTATTCATATCGCTCTTGATTTTCTTGGCAAGACCCAGAAGTACAAGCTTGCCGCGAAGAGTTTTCATAATCTCGCTGATTTTGTCGTTAATCGAGAAGCGGCCCTCGGGCATAGTTACCTCAAACCAGTTGAGTATAGCGTTCTTTTCCTTTAATCGGTACTCCTCGTCAAAGGTGTCAACCTTAACTATTTTTGCTTCGTCGGTAAGCTCGCCCGCCTTTGCGGTCAATACGGTTTCTCCTACGTTAGGAACGTCGAAATAGAAGAAATGGTCGTCTGCCGTCTTTTTGCCAAGACTCACTCCGTTTGCAAAAAGCTCCACCTCGGGCTGATTTGAGTATACGGTTACCTTGGTGGTATCCTCAACCCTGTTAACGTATCTCTTGCCTGCAATGTGTACGAACGGCTCGTCTGAAAGCCAAGCCTTGTAAGCATAGAAGGAGTCCTTCTTGTACTTTCTGTCCATCGTTACAAGGCCCTTGTGATTCTGTCCGTTCTCACCGCCCTCACTTCTTGCATCAGCACCGAAATCAAACATATTCCATACGTGCGTTGCCCAGATATATTTTCTTGTGAACAGCTGCTTTATAAGCTCTTCGTGATAGTACGCCTGGTATTCCTCGGTATAATCTCCCTGCGTGGGATTTGAGGTATGCCAGTTAAGCGCCTCACAGCCGTATTCCGAGCAACCTATGGGCTTTTCGGGGTGTGCTGCATGAAACTTATCAAACCACGGGCCGTTCATATCCGTTTCGCCGCCGTACCAGCCGAAATAGTGGTTGTATGAAACAACGTCGGGTATCTCAAGATACGGGGAGTCGATAGGGCAGGGCGAAACTGCCGCAACTGTCGTAAGCCTCGTTTTGTCCATCGAGTGGCAAAGGTCGTTAAGAATTCTGTGGTTTTCAAGCAGGTCGGGGTCGGTGTCACCCTTCATTGTAATCTCGTTTGAAAGACCCCATACAACGATAGAGGGGTGGTTGTAATTTTGTACTATAAGCACGGTCATTTGAGATACCGTGTTCTCACTGCCGCCCGGCATATGGTTTGAAATATAGGGTATCTCTGCCCATACTACCATACCGTACTCGTCGCAAAGGTCGTAGAAATACTGAGCGTGCTGATAATGCGCAAGGCGTATTGTGGTTGCACCAAGCTCGTATATAAGCTCCATATCCTCTTTATGATGCTCGGGCAAAAGCGCGTTGCCAATTCCTAAGCGGTCTTGATGGCGCGATACGCCGCGCAGGGGATATTCCTCGCCGTTAAGGATAAATCCGCGCTCAGGGTCAATCTCAAGGCTGCGGCAGCCAAAGCGAGTGCTAATCTCGTCAAGTGCCTCGCCCTCTCTTGTGATAGCCGCGTGCAGAGTGTAGAGATAGGGGTCGCGCCTTCCGTGCCAAAGATGCACGCCTTCGATTTTTATCGTTGCCTCGCCACCCTCGGCATCTGCCGCTGCAATCTCGCGCCCTTCTTTGTCAAGGATAGTAAAGGTTACCTTGTCAGTGTCCTTTACACCTTTGGTGTAAGCCTTGATATTTACGCTTGCGTCGCCGCCCTCTACCGTGGGGGTTACCTGTATGCCCGGACCGCCGTAGTATTCAAGGTCAAAATGCGCGTTGGCAACGCATATTATATTTACGTTTCTGTATAAGCCGCCGTAGAAGGTAAAGTCAGCAACCTGCGGATAAACCGCGTCAGATGGTGAGTTGTCAACCGATATAACAAGCAGGCTGTCGTCCTTAAGTGCGCCCGTAAGCTCTGCTCTGAAGGTTGAGTAGCCGCCGTCGTGATGGCAAAGCTTCTTGCCGTCAAGATATACGTCGCTAGAGGAGTTTGCACCCTCAATTTCGAGATAGTATTTGTCAGCCTTGGGTAGCTCGCTAAGCTTAAGTGTCTTATAGTAAGAGCATGTGCCTCGGAAATAGTCGTTGCCGCCGTCCTGGCCGTCAGTCGCATTCCACGAGTGGGGCAGGTTAACCGTTTCCTTAGCCTCAGGTATGGCATTCAGCTTGCTCTCGCCCTTGATAAATGCCCAATCCTTATTGATGTTTACAATATTTCTCATTACGTGTCCTTTCATATTAACCAAAAACCGTCTTTTCGTTATCTTTGACGGATTTTATAATGAATAATCGTTATCTGCGTACTTAGGCGAGTATTTTTATGCCTTTCAAGTGTCAAGCTTCGAAATCATAGCTTACAATGCTAGGGGCAAGAGTGCCGGATATGCTGTAGGTATAATTTATAAGCACGAATGTATCCTTTTAGAATATCTTGGCACTCCTCGGGCAAATAATATGTACGGAATTGACTCTGAGCACCGGAAGCTGTTGCGCGATTATCTTGTTTCAATTCCTGCGGTGAGAGCTGACAGTCATTTACACGCATTGCTTGATACCACGCATCTGCAAGTACAGACAGTAGCGGCTCATTGCGGTATAATGGACCTGCAATATTTTTAAAATTATCCAAAAAAAGAATTGGTAAAATTCCGCGTGAATATCGCAAATCACGCAAAAAAGTAAACTAAAGTGTGCAAAATCAAGCAAAAAGAGGTATAAAAATGAAAATGAAACTATCTTTTCGATGGTATGGAAACGACGACCCCGTGTCACTCGAATACATCTCTCAGATACCCGGCATGCGCTCGGTTGTTTCTGCAGTTTATGACGTTAAGCCCGGTGAGGTGTGGCCAAGAGAAAGCCTTGAAAGAATAAAGAGGGATTGCGAGAGTCACGGCCTTTTATTTGATATTGTGGAGTCGGTGCCTGTGCCCGAGGAAATAAAGCTTGGTGCATCAGATGCCGAGCATCTTACAGACGTTTACTGCGAGAATATAAGAAGATGTGCCGCTGTCGGCATAAAGTGCATCACCTATAATTTTATGCCCGTTTTCGATTGGACGAGAACCGAGCTTGACAGGCGTGCGCCCGACGGCTCAACAAGTCTTGTTATGTACTGGGATAAAATGCGTGACCTTGACCCGCTTGTTGACGATATACATCTTCCGGGGTGGGATTCAAGCTATTCGCAGAGCGAGGTGCGTGAGCTTATCGGCGCATACGCAGAAATCGGTGAAGAGGGTCTTTGGCAAAATCTTGAAAAATTCCTTGAGCGCATTATACCCGTAGCCGAGGAGTGCGGTGTAAGAATGGCAATACATCCCGACGACCCGCCATATCCTATTTTTGGTATACCGCGGATTATCACGTGCGAGGAAAACATCGACAGATTTTTAAAGATTGTCGACAGCCCCGCAAACAGCCTTTGCCTTTGCACTGGCAGCCTTGGCTGCGCCAAATCCAACGACGTACCTAAAATGGTTAAGAAATACGCAGAGATGGATAGAATTGCATTTATGCATATCAGAAACGTAAAGATTATGGACGACGGCTCGTTTGAAGAGCGTGCGCATCTTTCGTCCTGCGGCTCGCTTGATATTGCCGAGATTGTAAAATCACTCGCAGAGTGTGGCTTTGACGGTTACGTCAGACCCGACCACGGCAGAATGATATGGGGTGAGACGGGCAAGCCCGGATATGGATTATATGACAGGGCGCTCGGTGCGGCTTATATTAACGGCCTCTTTGAGGCATTTGAGAAGATAACGAAGGGGTAAATAAAATGAATAAAAACGTATTGAATACCGATTTAACGGGTAAGGTAGCGGTAGTTACGGGTGCCGGTGGAGTTCTGTGCTCTTATTTTGCAAAGGTTCTTGCACGTGCCGGCGCCAAGGTAGCTCTGCTTGATTTAAACGAGGCAGCGGCGCGTGCCTACGCCGACGAGATAGTAGGTGAGGGCGGTGTAGCCAAGGCGTATGCCTGTAACGTTCTAGAAAAGGACACCTGCTACAAAGTAGCAGATATGGTAGAGTCCGAGCTTGGAAAATGCGATATTCTCGTAAACGGCGCGGGCGGCAACAGCCCAAAGGCGACCACAGATAAGGAATATTTTGAAATAGGCGATATCGATGCCGAAACCAAGAGCTTTTTTGACCTTGACAGTGCGGGAGTCGGCTTTGTTTTCAATCTCAACTTTCTCGGCACGTTGATACCCACTCAGGCGTTTGCACGCCAAATGGTAGGCAGAGCCGGGTGCAATATACTCAACATCTCTTCAATGAATGCGTACACTCCTCTTACCAAAATACCTGCTTACTCGGGCGCAAAGGCCGCTATCTCCAACTTTACACAGTGGCTCGCAGTGCATTTTTCCAAGGTGGGCATCCGAGTAAACGCTATAGCACCCGGCTTTTTCTCAACCCAGCAGAATGCGGCGCTGCTATTTAACCCCGACGGCACGCCCACTGCACGCACGGGCAAAATTTTAGCCGCAACACCGATGGGCAGGTTTGGCGAGAGCGCGGAGCTTGAGGGCGGCTTTCTGTTTCTTATCAATAACGATGCGGCAGGCTTTATCACGGGTGTAGTGCTGCCTATAGACGGAGGATTTTCGGCTTACTCTGGAGTGTAGGAGAAGTGAAGAGTTTTAAGAGTTAAGAGTGAAGAGGTAAAAGGTAAAAGCGGTGACGGAAAGGACTCGGTGATGGGGTGCTGACGCCACTTCTTTTCTTTTAAATTGCTCGTACAATAAAATTAGACAAAATATACAAAAATGCGCTCTTGCGCTTGGAGAAGTTGCAAAAACTTTGGTATGTTCATTTCTTTTGCTTGACTAATAAGATATTTTATGTTATTATTAAGGACGATAAAGTGGGGTGCGTTGTCTTGCGCCTCGCAGTTACAAGATTTTTAAAAAGGAGAAACCTAATGAAAACCAAGCTATTAGCGCTTCTGCTCATTCTCGTTATGGCAGTCGGTATGCTGGCAGCGTGCGGCGGTGGCGGTGGCGACACCTGTACCAAGCACGTTGACGAAAACAAAGACGGTATATGCGATAACGAAGGATGCGGCGCAAAAGTTGAAATTCCTAAGTGCGCAAAGTGTGTTGACGCAAATAAGGACGGCAAGTGCGACGTTTGTAAGAGAACTGTTGCAGCTGCTACCTGTGAAAATCACAAGGACCTCGATGGCGACAGCTTTTGCGAGGAATGTGGCGACAAATGGAATATTTGGGATGGAGTTGACGGCTTTGAAATTACAAACGAGTGGGATACTACCAACCTTGTATTCAAGCTTACAGAGAACGACAACAACGGTGAGCTTTCCTCTCAGTGCCACAGATACATGGCAGGTGACGACAGTTCGTTTACTAAGGACACCATTGACCGTGAGGTAACTAAGAGAAACAACGAGGCTTACAGAAAAGCCAACGTTACAGTAGAGTACAAGTACTACGATACAAATAAGGATTGGGGCTGGGGCGGTAGCATTGAGGATATTAAAACTCACTGCGGTACCAAGACCTCACTGAGCCCTGATATGTACTGTAACTTCGTTTACGATATGGTTGCAGCATCTCTTAACGGCTCGTTTTCTAACCTTTACTCGGTTGCTATGGGCGAGGATTCGCTTAGAGGTGTAAACTACTTCCAGTTCCTTCAGAAGGAAGGTGAGGTAGAGTACCGTGACGAAAAGGCAGGCGATGATACTGCAAAGGGTAACGGTAAGGATTATATGTTTGAGTATATGAAGTCTCTTACTCTTTCCAAGAAAAAGATGTACTGCCTGTCGAGTGACTATTTCACCGATATGGTACGTGCGTTCTTCGTAGTTCCCGTTAATATCAACCTTATCAACTCTATTCCTGTTAACCAAACAGGTGATGCAAATGCGTTCAACGCAGACCGTACGAATGACGGTGAGTTTACTATTGACGACTTCTATAAGCTCGTATGGGACGGTCAGTGGAATTATGAGACTCTTGCTCAGTTCTCTCAGGCTGTAAGCACAAACACCAGCGGTAAAGAGGACCTTAACGATACTGTAGGCTTTGCGGTTTCGCAGTCTTCGGGTCTTTCGGCTTCAGGTCTTGTATATACTACTCCCGTTGTCGTTATAAACAGAGTATGGAATTCCGACCTTGACGACGGTATGGGTGGCTACGGTGACTATGAGTACTACTATCCCGACCCCAATACCGACGAGGGTGATAAGCAGATAAAGGAGCTTGTTTCGCTTTGCGACAATATGTCGGTTCTCTTTAAAAAGCCCGGTGTTATTTGTGTTTCCGACGTAGACGCTTCTGAGCTGGGTATTGACGGCTCGCTTGAGGCAATCCGTCAGAAATTCAAGAGCGGTAACGTTCTTTTCGGCGGTGTAGTTTGTCTTGGCTCGCTTGAGGACCAGATTTACCAGGATATGAAGAAAGACGGTGGTTTCGGCGTAGTTCCCGTACCTCTTTTCAGAAGCACTAACCCTGATACGGGTAATCCTGACAGATACCTTACTCAGATACATAACATCGGCCGTGTAGGCGCTATTGCTAGGAATACCTATTACTTTGCTCAGTGCACTGCGTTCCTTGATTACGTTTCCACCCACTCTTCGGGCATACTTAACGAGTACTACAACTATAAGCTTAAGTATGACGTTGCAGGCGGTGTAAACGGTAACGCAAAGATGCTTGAGTATATCCGTGAAAACGTTCGTTCTTCGTTCGACAAGGCGTTTGAGGATGCTATCGGTAAGTTCTTTGAGGTAAAGGACCCTCAGTCTAATGAGAATAAGTGGCATGAGATGATTCGTATTGCAGAGTATCAGCTTGATGATATGTATAGCAAATACAAGGGGCTCTATGAGACTAAGGAGAAATACCTCAATGGAGTATATAACTCTTACCCCAACTTCCCGGAATAATTGGATTGTATAAACAAATAATATAATTAATATATTCTTACAACTGCCGAGCCGCCGAAAACACTGAGGCGGCTCGGTTTTGCTTTGTGAGAGATAAAGAGTGACGGTATGGAAAAAATAATTCTTGCATCGAAATCTCCGCGCAGGCGTGAGCTTTTAGCAAAAATATATCCCGACTTTGAGATAATCACCAAGGACGTTAATGAAGAGCTTCCCGAGAGCACGGACGTAAAGGCTGGCACAGAGCTTCTTGCTGTCAGAAAGGGCAGGGCGGTAGCAGACGTGAGCTCTCCCGAGTGCCTTGTGATTTCCTCTGATACACTTGTCGAGCTTGACGGTGTGGCATTAGGTAAGCCTGCAAGCGAATCAGATGCATTTAATATGTTGAGGGCACTTTCGGGCAGGGCGCATAACGTTCATACGGGTGTGGCTGTGCATTACCTCGGCAGGGTGTGCTCGGGGGTTGCTACCTCAGTAGTATATTTTCGTGAACTTACTGACAAAGAAATACTTGATTACATCGCAACGGGTGAGCCGATGGATAAGGCAGGCTCCTACGGTATTCAGGGGCTTGGCGGTGCGTTTGTTAGCCATTACGACGGTGACTTTGATACTATAATGGGGCTGTCCTTGACTCTTACAAGGTCACTTATAGAGAAAATAAAGGGTGAGAGCAATGAATAAGAAGGAAAAGAAGGAGCGCCTCTCTTTAATTTGCGACAGGTTGAAGGAAATATATCCAAATCCCACATGTGCCCTTGAATACGGCGGCGACCCGTGGCGCTTGCTGATTATGGCGCGGCTCTCGGCACAGTGCACCGATGCCAGGGTAAATACGGTTTGCAAAAGGCTCTTCGCTAGATTTCCAAACGCACGCGCATTGGCCGAGGGTGAAATTGAAGAAATTGAAGAGATTATAAAGCCCTGCGGTCTGTATCACGTTAAGGCTGAGAATATTCGTGCAGCCTCGTGGATGCTGGTTAAGGAATATTGCGGTACCGTGCCCGACAGTATGGAGGAGCTTTTGCGCTTTCCGGGTGTTGGCAGAAAGGTCGCAAATCTTGTTCTCGGTGATATATACGGCCGTGATGTTATCGTATGTGACACACACTGTATGCGTATATCGGCAAGGCTTGGTATGTACTCTGAGAGCTTAAATAACCCTGATAAAATAGAGAAAATAATGCTTGAGCTCATGCCAAAGGGTGAGGGTAGTGATTATTGCCACAGAATTGTAGAGTTTGGCAGGCAGTATTGCCCCGCGCGCGGCTTTAAATGCGAGAGGTGCCCGCTTAGTGACCTTTGTGAGCACAATCTTTCGGGGGAAAAATAATATGCAAAGATATAAATTAAAAATCCCCGTGCTTGTCGAGGGCAAGTATGATAAAAATACTCTTTTGCAGATTTTTGACGCTACGGTTATAACTCTCGGCGGCTTTGCGGTGTTTAATTCAAAGGAAAAGCAGGCTCTGATACGTAAAATAGCAGAAGACGGCATAATTTTACTTACAGATTCTGACGGCGGCGGCAAGCAGATACGCTCGTTTATTAACGGTATATTGCCTAAGGATAAGATTTTTAACGCCTACATACCCAAGATAAAGGGTAAGGAGAAGCGCAAGGATAAGCCCTCGCGCGAGGGACTTTTAGGTGTTGAGGGTATGGATAGAGAGATTCTATATAATGCCCTCCTGCCTTTCATAGATGGTGAGGGGCGTGTTGCAGAAAGCGAAGATTTTAAGCGTGAAATGTTAACTAAAGTTGACTTTTACAAGAATAAACTGACAGGCTTTGATAATTCGAGTGTGCGCCGCGCTATGCTTGCCGAGTATTTTGGCTTACCCTCTGATATGACTGCGAACGGGCTTTTAGAGGCTTTGAATATAATTACGGACAAAGCCGGTTATGATGCGGCGGTAGCTCACCTTTTTGCAAGCTCAGAGCTGCATAATTAAAGATTGATAAATTTTTGACAATTTTTTAGGTAAACTTTTTGCTTTCCTATTTACTTTTCACTTTATATATGTTATAATACCTTTTTGGAGAGAACATCTCCCTTAAATCAGTTATCAAAATTTTTTATATGGAGGAATACCAATGATAGAAAGAAAGAAAATTTCTATGGATGGTAACACTTCCGCGGCTCACGTATCCTACGCGTTTACCGAGGTTGCTGCCATCTATCCTATCACACCTTCCAGCCCCATGGCTGAGGTTACTGACACATGGAGTGCATCTAACAAGAACATCTTTGGCGAGCCTGCAAAGAACATCTTTGGACAGAACGTTAACGTTGTAGAGATGCAGTCTGAGGCCGGCGCTGCAGGTGCCGTACACGGCTCTCTTGGCGCAGGTGCATTCACCACCACCTATACCGCATCTCAGGGTCTTCTTCTTATGATACCCAACATGTACAAGATAGCCGGCGAGCTTTTGCCCTGTGTTATCCACGTATCTGCAAGATGCGTAGCTTCTCACGCTCTTAACATCTTCGGCGACCACTCCGACGTATATGCATGCCGTCAGACAGGCTTTGCTATGCTCGCTGAAACTAACGCGCAGGAGATTATGGACCTTGGCGCAGTAGCACACCTTGCTACAATCAAGTCAAGAGTTCCCTTCCTTAACTTCTTCGACGGCTTCCGTACATCTCACGAACTTCAGAAGATTGATATCTGGGATTACGAAGACCTTAAAGAAATGACAAATATGGATGCAGTTAACGCATTCAGAAAGCATGCTCTTAATCCAGAACGTCCTGCAACTCGTGGTTCACACGAAAACGGTGACATCTTCTTCCAGCACAGAGAAGCATGTAACAAATACTATGATGCATTTCCCGCTATCGTAGAAGAATACATGGGCAAGGTTAACGCTAAGCTCGGTACAGACTATCAGCTCTTCAACTACTACGGTGCTCCCGATGCTGAAAGAGTTATCGTTG
>JAZRFH010000054.1:0-35220 GCA_045661245.1 Eubacteriales bacterium
CGACCTCTCGCTTGACTCGCCGTCAGCCGTCTTCCGCGGTTCTCTAATCACCTCGGGCGAGGGTGTTTTGCGCGTTAATCGTGTAGGGCGTCAAACCTTTTACGGTATGGTCGCAAACGACGTGCAGGCAGAGGCGCGTAAAAGCCCCTTAAAGCTGCGCCTTGAGCATTTGGCAAAATCAATATCGCGCCTCGGTTATATATGTGCCGCACTCGTGGCCGTCATTTATCTTTTTTCGGTGCTTGTAGTAGACCGCGGCTTTGTTATGGCAAATATTCTTGAGGGACTCAGAGATTGGAAATTCCTTTTTACCTCTCTTACTCACGCGCTTACTCTTATGATAACCGTTATAGTCGTTGCCGTACCTGAGGGCTTGCCTATGATGATTACCGTTGTGCTTGCCGCTAATATGAAAAGAATGCTAAAGGATAAGATTCTTGTAAAAAAGCTTGTGGGTATTGAAACGTCGGGCTCGTTAAACATTCTTTTTACCGATAAGACAGGCACTCTCACAACGGGTAGGCTCGCGGTTGACAGAATTATCACTGTGGGCGGTGTTTATAAAACCGAACGGCAGATAAGTTCACTAGGTACGCTTTATGAAAGGCTTGTAGAAAATGCATATTACAACACCGAGGCAGAGAGGACAGAGGGGGGTACGGTTGGCGGCAACTCGACCGATAAGGCAATAGCCGAGTTTTTTATAGGTGCCGTGCCGCCGAGGCTCACACCCATAGCGCGTACACCCTTTTGCAGTGAAACCAAGATGTCAAGCGTTAGCTTTGCCTCGGGCAGACACCTGATAAAGGGCGCGCCCGAAATGATTTTACCGCACGCAAGGTGCGCGCTTTGTGAGAGCGGAGAGGTTGTAATGAGCGACCTTGGTGCAGTGCACGCAAAATACCGTGAGGCAACCGCAAGGGGTGAGCGCGTTATTGCCGTTGCAGAGAGAGAGGGCGAGGGCGGCCTTATCTTTATTGCCCTTATCGTGCTAAAGGATAAATTGCGCCCCGGTGTGCGTGAGGCTGCCAAGGAGGTGCTGGGCGCAGGCATACAGACGGTTATGGTCACGGGCGACAATAAGGCAACGGCTGAGGGTATCGCTGAGGAGTGCGGCTTTTACAATAAGAAAGAGGGGCATATTGCCTTGACGCGTGACGAGCTTGCTCTTTTAAGTGACAGTGAGCTGTGTGAGATTATGCCAAGGCTGCGCGTTGTCGCACGGGCTTTGCCGCAGGATAAGACGCGCCTTGTAAGAGTAGCGCAGTCGCTTGAGCTCGTCGTGGGTATGACGGGTGACGGTATAAACGACGCACCGTCCCTAAAGCTTGCCGACGTGGGCTTCAGTATGGGCAGCGGTACGGATATTGCCAAGGGGGCAGGGGATATCGTTATACTTGACAACAGCTTTACCGCAATCTCTTCGTCAGTGCTTTACGGCAGAACGATATTCAAGTCAATCCGCAAGTTTATAACCTTTCAGCTTATAATGAACCTTGCCGCGTGCGGTATAACTATCCTCGGCAGATTTATCGGTGTGGATACGCCTATTACGATAATACAAATGCTGTGGGTCAATATAATTATGGATACTCTAGGCGGTCTTGCCTTTGCGGGTGAGGCACCAATAAGATATTATATGAAGGAAAAACCGAAGCGCCGCGACGAGCCGATTATATCAAAGGATACTATCTATAAAATTCTTGCAAACGGTGCTTACACGCTCTGCCTTTTGCTCGCCTTTTTATCTCACGCCTTTTTCCGCGGTCTTTATCCAAGCACCGCGCACCATCTGACGGCCTTTTACGCCCTCTTTATATTCGCAGGGCTCTTTAATTGCCTATGTGCGCGCAGTGAGCGGCTATTTATCTTTACGGGTATTCTGAGGAACAAATTATTTATCGCCATTTTGCTCTTTATTTCGCTCATACAAATACTTATAATTTATTTAGGCGGTACGCTTTTCAGAAGCACACCATTAAGCTTATCCGAGTTTTTATGGGCAGTAGGCACCGCATCAACCGTGCTTATTTTCGACTGTGCAGTGCGTATTTTCAGAAAGTTGAAATAAAATATTGACAAAAGAGTAAAATAATGATACAATATGTGTGTTAATTTCCCAAATGAGGGAGTAGCGAGCGCCAAGTGCGTAGCAAGTCAACATCGTGGCCTTATGCCTGGCTTGCTTTAAATCGCCAGACTCATGTATTTTCGCCCAGCGTGCACGAGTCGGCTTATATTGCTCTTTACCCGTGTACCGCGTGAGCGTGTACGCGGGTTTTTTATCAAAATCAAAGGAGAGGAAAATGAAGTATTATCTTGAAGACGGTGATAAGGTAATTGACGCTTTATCAACCTCGCGTGAGGGTCTGTCAACCGAAGAGGCTAAGGCACGCCTTGAGAAAAACGGCAGAAATAAGCTTGCCGCGGCTAAGGGTAAGTCGCTTGTAGTTAAGTTCCTTGAGCAGCTTGCAGACCCTATGATTATCATTCTCTTGGCGGCGGCAGTAGTCAGCGGTGTTATCGCGGCTATTGAGAAGGAGAGCTTTGCAGACGTATTTATTATTCTTGCAGTTGTAATAGTAAATGCGGTGCTTGGCGTTTACCAGGAGAGCAAGGCAGAAAAGGCAATTGAGGCTCTGCAGAAGATGTCAGCCGCGACCACAAAGGTTTTGCGTGACGGCAGGGTGCAGATTGTACCCAGTGAGGAGCTTGTTGTCGGTGATATTATTCTGCTTGAGGCAGGCGACGCAGTTCCCGCAGACGCCCGTATACTTGAAAATGCAAGCCTTAAGGTTGAAGAGGCAGCCCTGACGGGTGAGTCTGTTCCCGTAACTAAGTTTATCGATACGATTTATCTTAGGGAAAATGAGCGCGACGTATCTCTCGGTGACAGAAAAAATATGCTCTATATGGGCTCAACTGTCGTATACGGCAGAGGCACGGCAGTTGTTACCGCGTGCGGTATGGATACCGAGATGGGTAAGATTGCAGATGCGCTTACACAGGCTAAAGAGGGTGACACACCCCTGCAAATCAAGCTTAATCAGCTTTCAAAAATCCTTACCTGGCTCGTGCTTGGTATATGTGCTATAGTATTTGGCGTTCAGCTTATCCGCGCAGGCGATTTCAGCTTCAGCGGAACTATTCTGCCTTCGTTTATGGTAGCGGTATCGCTTGCCGTTGCCGCAATTCCAGAGGGTCTTGCAATGGTTGTTACCGTAGTGCTTTCAATAGGCGTTACCAATATGTCAAAGCGCAACGCTATTATAAGAAAGCTTACCGCTGTTGAAACGCTTGGCTGTGCACAGATTATATGCTCGGACAAAACGGGTACGCTCACACAGAACAAAATGACCGTTGTTGACAGCTTTTGCGAGAATGATAGCGAACTTGCAACCGCTATGGCTCTTTGCTCTGATGCAGAGCTTGACGGCGAGGGCAACGTAACGGGTGAGCCTACAGAGGCGGCGCTTGTAGCTTGGGCAAATAAGCTCGGGCTCCCCAAGGGTACGCTTAAGGCAGAGTTCCCCCGCTCGGGTGAAGCTCCCTTTGACTCCTCGCGTAAAATGATGTCCACCGTGCATAAGGCCGCTGACGGCTTCGTTCAGTACACCAAGGGTGCGCCCGACGTAGTTATCGGTAAATGTACTCATTATCTTGAGGGCGGCGTTGCCGTTCCTATGACAGACGAATACCGCGAGCGTATTCTTGCATCGAACAAGGATATGGCAGACAGGGCACTTCGTGTGCTTGCCTGTGCTAAGCGCGTATATACCGATGCACCTGAAAGCTACGAGCCCGAGGCACTTGAGTGTGACCTTTGCTTTATCGGCCTTACGGGTATGATTGACCCCGTGCGCCCCGAGGTAAAGGACGCGATAGTTGAGTGCCGCTCTGCAGGTATTCGCCCCATAATGATTACGGGCGACCATATAGATACCGCCGTTGCAATCGCACGCGAGCTTGGTATTATAGACGAGGGCACACGCGCAATTACGGGTGCTATGCTTAACGAGATGTCAGACGAGGAGTTTGCCTCTGAGTTTATGAATATCAGCGTTTACGCACGCGTTCAGCCTGAGCATAAGACGAGAATTGTCAATGCTTGGAAGAATGCAGGCTACGTTACCGCTATGACGGGTGACGGTGTAAACGATGCGCCTTCAATAAAGTCCGCCGATATAGGCGTAGGTATGGGTATCACAGGCACCGACGTTACTAAGAACGTTGCTGATATGGTGCTTGCAGACGATAACTTTGCAACCATAGTAGGCGCAGTTGAAGAGGGCAGAAGAATTTACGATAATATTAGAAAAGCAATCCAGTTCCTTCTCGGCTCAAATATGAGCGAGGTGCTTGCTATCTTTACCGCAACCCTTATGGGCTTCACCATTCTTCACCCTGTGCACCTTCTCTGGATTAACCTTGTAACAGACTGTTTCCCTGCGCTTGCTCTCGGTATGGAGAAGGCAGAGAAGAATATAATGCACCGTAAGCCCAGAAGCGCAAAATCAGGTATTTTCTCGGGCGGTATGGGTGTTGACGTTGTTTATCAGGGCGCACTCGTTACAATACTCGTCCTTATCTCCTATTTCATTGGTGTAGGCTTTGAAACGGGCTCTTGGTCAATCGTTAACAGTGAGCACGGTGTAACTATGGCGTTCCTTACTATGTCAATGGCAGAGATATTCCATTCGTTCAATATGCGCTCTCAGCGCGGCTCTCTCTTCGGGCTCCGCACGCACAATAAGGTGCTCTTTATCGCGGCTATCGGCTCACTTATTGCTACAACCCTCGTATGTGAGATTCCTTTCCTTGCAAACGCATTCGGCTTTGTACAGGTAGGTCTTACCGAGTACGTAATTGCAATTACGCTCGGTGCTGTAGTTATCCCTGTAGTTGAGCTTGTAAAGCTTGTGCAGAGATTGATTGCGAAGAGAAAAGAAACAAAAGCATAACCTATCCTTATACCGAGCAGGTAAAGCCTGCTCGGTTTTTTCTCGAAATTCCGATTTAAGTCCTTAAAATTATAAAAACCCCTTGATTTTTTTGAGAGTTTATTATATAATGATTAAGTCAATATTTGCTGGAGTGGCGCAGTGGTAGCGCAATTGATTCGTAATCAATAGGCCGTGGGTTCAAATCCCATCTCCAGCTCCAAAAAGAAAAGTCGCGTAAGCGGCTTTTTCTTTTTGTACTTTTCACTCTTCACTTTTCACTAAACCACCCCACGCGACTTTTCCAGAGAAGAGATAAGAGAGAAGAGAGAAAAGGCAGAAAAATGTTCTTTCATATACCGATTATATTTTAATAAATTAAAAATCGTGCCTTGTGCCACTATCTATTCCGCATGATTCAAAGAGGCAGATTATTTGCTCTATCTTATCAAAGCACTCAGCGTCTTCTAAATTTTCGTCTTGAATAATTGCTTTTACTTTATTTAAAACCTTGTAGCATTCTTTTTCTATTATTTGCTCAAAGTAAATTTCTTTTGTAAAAGCTTTTTTGTTTTTTTCTCCTTTTAAATAGCTGATAAGTAATTCATAAATCAAATCCATTAAATCAAAACTCCTTGTATGTGGGGATTATATCCCCTTAATAATTTAGATTATAACCCCCATAATAATAATTGTCAATATGGAGGTTACAAAATGATTGTATTTGATAAGCTTTGGCAAACGATGGAGCAAAAGGGATTTAGCACCTATAGGCTACGTGAGGAGTGCGGTATTGATAGCAAAACTATCCGCAGATTAAAGGCTAACGAAAATATTGAGAGCAAAACCGTTAATAAGCTTTGTACTGTGCTTAAGTGCAGAGTTGAGGATATAATGGAATATATCCCTGATAATGAAGCGTTACATTAAAGCCGAGAATTTATCGGCTTTTTATTTTTATTTTTAAGTTGAAAAGCTAAGGGTGATATGTTATAATTGATAAAGAAAATATATTGATTGCTGTTGCTTTCTGATGGGCAGACATCTAAATATCGCTTATGAGGTATATATGGACTTATGTAATCTATCGGTTATACGCGGCCTTATGGCTGATGCGGGAATAGCTTTTAAAAAGGAATTCGGGCAGAACTTTCTTATCAACAGAATGATTCCCGAGGATATTGCAGAGTATTGCTGTGATAGCGCCGACAGTATGATACTTGAGATAGGCCCGGGTATCGGGTGCCTGACACAGGAGCTTGCACTGAGATACAAAAGGGTAGTAGCGGTCGAGATTGACCGCGGGCTTATTCCCGTGCTTGATAAGACGCTTAGCGAATATGATAACGTTACAGTAATTAACGACGATATAATGAACGTTGATATTGCCGCCCTTGTCGGTAAATACAGTGAGGGAAGACCCGTTTCGGTATGCGCAAACCTGCCGTACTATATAACAACCCCCATACTTATGCGCCTTTTGGAATCGGGAGTCAAATTCAAGTCAATTACAGTTATGATACAAAACGAGGTTGCCGCAAGGCTGGTTGCAAAGCCCACAAGCTCCGACTACGGTGCAATTACTGCAGTGCTTGGCTTTTACGGTGAGGCAAAGAAGCTCTTTAAGGTTTCTGCGGGCTCATTCATACCTGCGCCAAAGGTAGACAGTGCGGTTGTAAGAATAGACCTTTATGACGAGCCGAAATATACACCTAAGGACGAAAAGCTCTTTCGTGATTTGATACGCGCGGCATTTGAAATGCGCAGAAAAACTCTTGTTAACGCCGTTTCTGCAAAGCTGCCATTTACAAAGGAAGAGGTGCTCGGGGCAATAACAGCCCTCGGTCTATCGGATACCGTGCGCGGTGAGCGCCTCTCAACAGAGCAGTTCGTCGCTCTTAGCGACCTCTTAAGTAAATAAAGAAAAGAGAGAACCCAAGTAAAACACTGAGTTCTCTCATTTTTTATTTGCCTATGTAAACAATAGTTTACTCAAAAATAATATCCACTGCTTTAACTCTCGGTGTGCCGCAGCCCGATTTTGCCGTAAGCGTCAGCCTATACTGCATATACTTACCGCCACTAGCTTCAAGCTTCTCACCCAAAGAGTATTTGCGCGAGTAGGGTGCGGTTTTAAGTTCTTCCACAGTGTCAGCTGTGCGGATTTCTATGCTTACAGAGGTGGTTTTTGCGCACTCGGCATCGATTATAGCCGATTTTGGCAGCGTTCCTTCGGGTATAGCATAAGGCTCGGAGTAATAAAACTCGTCGTCACTTCTGTCCATAATATTACCGATGTCAACCGTTGTCATTCCGTGTACACCCTTAGTGGGCAGGGCAGTGCATCTGTCCTCTTTTATACCGTCCGGGCCGCCCCAGTATACGAACGACTCACAAACGTGGTCGCCCTCTTTTTTATGGCTGCCAACCGCAAGGTCAACGTAGCCGTCACCGTTAAAGTCACCTGCAAGACAACCGCAGCCTGAGTTGTTAAATATACGCTGGGTATTCTCCATTGAGAATCCCTTTTCCTTGTCACCGAAGTATATGTACGAGTCAAGGTCACGCACGCGGTCGTTTGAATAAGAGGTTGCAAAGATATCAAGCACACCGTCACCGTTGTAGTCTGCTATAGCCAAAGAGTTTACACACCACGCAGGCAGTACCGTCTTTCTGTTTTCGCAAAGCCCCTCGGGTCCGTTCCAATATACGGTAACGTATGACTCCTTTTTCGCCTTCTTGCCAAGTACAATGTGACCGCCAAGGATAAGGTCGGGGTATCCGTTTCCGTTAAGGTCGGCAACGTTGGCACAGCCTGCACCAACAGTTGCAAGCCTTTGCATATTATCCTTTGAAAATCCGTCAGGTCCGCCCCACATAATATAAGTGTCAGGGCCTACAATGTGAGGAATTATCAGGTCAAGATATCCGTCACAGTTTAGGTCGGCGGTAAACATCCATCTGAACTGACCGTACTTGCTTATATTCTTCATTTCCTCGTCAGAGTAAACTGCGGCATCAAGGTTATCCGTCGTCCACTCGTAGGGAACAAAGGGCTCAGGACCGAATACGAATTTCTTCACTCTGTCCTTGCTATATCCGTCGGGGCCGCCCTCATAAACGTACATCTCACGGCTATGTATGCCACCAACGGCAATATCGAGGTAGCCTGAGTGGCGGAAATCGCCTATAGCAATACCGTGGGGCAGGGGTGCCGGCACGTCCTCGCACTTGTCAATCTCGGGTCCGTTGCCGTCGTTGTGATAGATGTTAAGTCCGCGGCAAAGGTTGGGCTGGTTTTCAGCACAGCTTACAACTATAAGGTCCGGGTGGCCGTTGTCTGTAAAGTCAATAAACTGACCCTCAACCGCAGAAAATCCGGGGTACTCAAGCCGTCTGTCGGCAGAGTAGCCGTCCTTATCGCCAAGATAAACGTATATGTTTTCTTCACCCGACCATCTTCCGCTCTCGTGGTTAAGCACAACGCTCTCATAGCATCCGTCAATGCCCGAATCACCTACAAGCACGCGCATCGTGCAGTGGCCGCCAAAGCTCTCACAGGTGTCGAGCGCTCCGTCTTCTTTAAATGAAAGGGTAAGGCTGTCTACGTCGTTGTCGCGCCTTGTGCTTACCTGTGCAATAAAGAGATATTCACGGCCCGAGGGCTCAAGTGCCGATATAGTTGCACATCTTGCGCCTCTTGTTGTAAATCTCGTTGCTTTATCAAGCGCATATCCGTAAGCCTTAAGCAAAAGCAGGCTTTCGCTCTCACTGTTAAGCCCTGCCGAGGTGGTAATAACCAAATCGTCACCCGCGCCCGTAAGATTGCCGCTTGCCGCGTGAGTTGCTCCCTTAACCTTTATCTTAAGAACGTTTTTGTTGCATCTGTCAGCATCAAAGCTGTCAAATATAGCGTATTCACCGTCTGTATAGAAGATACATTTTTTGCCGCAGATGTTTACTACAGCGCAGCACCAGGGTATAAATGCGAATGCCAGCCTGCCGGCAGTTGATGTGCTGACCTCGGTGCTCATAGCTACCTTACATTCAAGCTCGGTATAACGCTCGGGGTTAATACCGTCCTTACCGCCCCAATATACGCGCAAATCTCCGTTTTTGGTGAGTACGTAAAGGTCACTGTATCCGTCACCGTCAAGGTCGTCAGCTACTGTGCTTATTGCATTTATATCAAGGTCGCGGTATACAGTTGGCTCAATACCAAGCTCGGTCTGCTCAAAAAGTCTTATTCTGCTGTCGCCCGCAAATGCGATATCAGCCTTGCCGATACCTCTGAAATCTGCCGCAGAAACACTTACCGCACTCGGTGCGTAAAGCTCGGCCATATACTTTTCAGTATATCCCTCGGGGCTTGAGTAGTAAATCATTGATGTAATGTCAGAGGTAACGCCGTCATGCTGGCAGGCTACTATAAGGTCAAGCTTTCCGTCACCCGTAAGGTCGGCCATAGTGCCGTCAAAAGTGCCCCTGTTGCGTAGCTTTTTAGCTTCGCCCCCGGGCTTGCCCCTGTAAACGTCAATCTTCGGGCGCTCACCCATAGATTGGCTGTTTGAAAAGATAAGGTCGGGGTAGCCGTTACCCGTTATATCGTAAAGATGTATTCTCTGCAAAATTCCTTTTGCCGAAACGTAAAGATTCTGGCCGCCGTTACCAAGCGTGCCCTTGCAAAAATCTTCAAAGCCCTGTTTTCTCCAGATATGCTTTTCCATAATGACTCCAAATCATAAAATTATAAATCTCTAAGTCCCAAAGAGCGCTCTACCGCCCTGTGCCATATAGCCGTTCGTTGCTCCCGCCACTCGACGTTCTTCGTGGGGGTAACCGTTTTTTGTATTGCATTTATTTTTCGTATTTGCTCGACACTACCGTAAACTCCCAGGGCAAGGCCTGCAAGATAGGCTGCGCCAAGAGCTGTGGTTTCAATGCACTCGGGGCGCAAAAGCGGCACACCGAGTATGTCTGACTGAAATTCAAGCAGCAAATTGTTCTCCGAGGCACCGCCGTCTACCTTAAGCGACGTAATGCTCGTGCCGGTTATATCTTCCATTAGCTTAACTACGTCAAGCGTCTGAAATGCCAGCGACTCCAGCGTTGCCCTGATAATATGATACTTTGTAGTTGCCCTTGTAATGCCGATTATTATGCCGCGCGCATAAGGGTCCCAATACGGTGCGCCAAGCCCTGCAAATGCGGGTACTACCACAACACCGCCGGAGCTTTCGACCTTACGTGCATAATACTCACTGTCCTGCGCCGACTCCAGAATCTTAAGCCCGTCGCGCAGCCACTGTATTGCCGCTCCGCAGGTGAAAACCGAGCCCTCAAGTGCATAGGTGACCTTACCGTCAATACCCCAGGCAACAGTCGTTATAAGTCCGCCTGCGTCCTTTTCTGCAACCTCGCCCGTATTCATAAGCAAAAACGCGCCCGTGCCGTAGGTATTTTTAATTTCTCCGCGAGTAAAGCAGCATTGGCCGAAAAGAGCTGCCTGCTGGTCGCCCGCAACACCGGCTATCGGTACGGTAGCACCTAAAACCGCACTGTCCGTATAGCCGATAACACCGGAAGAGGGCATAACGCGCGGCATCATTGAGCGTGGGATATCAAAGAGCCGAAGCAACTCCTCGTCCCACTCTAGCGTATGTATATTGAACAGCATCGTTCTTGATGCATTCGAGTAGTCGGTTGCGTGCACCGTACCGCCCGTCAGCTGCCAAATAAGCCAGCTGTCAACCGTTCCAAAGGCAAGCCTGTCGTCATTTGCAAGCTCGCGCGCACCCTCAACGTTGTCAAGTATCCAGAGTATCTTGGTAGCAGAGAAGTATGGGTCAAGCAATAGACCTGTTTTTTCTCTGATTTTAGGCTCAAGCCCCTCTTCGCGCAGCTTGTCACAGTATTCTGCAGTCCTGCGGCATTGCCATACGATGGCGTTGTATATCGGCGCGCCCGTTTTTCTGTCCCATACTATTACGGTTTCGCGCTGATTTGTAATGCCGATGCCGTATACCTCGCTCCACGTACCGCCGATTTTTAAAAGTGCCTCTGTAGCTACGGAAATCTGCGTTGCAGAAATAGCAAGCGGGTCATGCTCCACCCAACCCTCACGCGGGAAAATCTGCGGGAACTCGCGCTGAACCATACTCGCGATTTTACCGTTTTTATCAAACAGTATACAGCGCGAGCTCGTAGTGCCTGCGTCAAGCGACATAATATATTTTTTCATATATGTAATGTAATGGTGAGAAATGTCAAAAGGAAATCCCCTCATTGTTGCTTTTCACCATATATTCTCCAATTTAATTGTATAGGTTGAATAAAAAATTACCTCGGGCAATAAATCACCCGAGGCAATAAATTATTTGATTTCAACAGTAACGCGTTTACCGCATGTGTTGGCCGCGGCCTTCATCACCTGGCGTATAGCCTTAGCGATTCTGCCGTGGCGTCCGATAACCATACCTGTATCACTCTCGGCAACGGTGAGCACAAGCTCTACGTCATCTCCGTTGACGGTTTCGTCTACATTAACAGCGTCGGGATTGTCAACAATGGCACGCGCGATATTTGTTAATACCTGCTTAAGTTCCATAATTCTTATGCTCGCTTATGCGAAACAATCCTTCCGTATTGTAGATTACTTAATGATTTCGGTCTTCTTAAGAAGAGTTCTAACAGTCTCGGTGGGCTGTGCACCGTTAGCAAGCCACTTGGTAGCCTTCTCAGCGTTGATTTTGATGTCTGCGGGGTCGGTAAGGGGGTTGTAGTAACCAATCTCCTCGATAAACTTACCGTCACGGGGTGCTCTCTCGTCTGCTACAACTACACGGTAGAAGGGAGCCTTCTTTGCGCCCATTCTCTTAAGTCTGATTTTTACTGCCATTTTTCTTTCCTCCAAAATATTATAATTTATTTATTTTGTTATTAAAAAACTGTTAAAAGGGAAGTCGCATACCGCGTAATCCGCCGCGGCGCTTACCCATATTTGAAAATTGCTTCATCATTTTTTTCATTTGCTCAAATTGCTTAAGCAGCTTGTTAACGTCCTCAACCGACGTGCCCGAGCCGTTTGCAATTCTCTTACGGCGTGAGCCGTTGATAATCTCGGGGTGCAATCTCTCTTTTCTCGTCATAGAAAGAATAATTGCCTCGATTTTATCCATTTGCTTTTCGTCAACCTGTGCGTTCCTCAGCGCGCCCGTATTAGCACCCGGCAGCATACCGAGTATCTCTTCAAGGTTGCCCATTTTCTTTAGCTGACGCATCTGTTCAAGAAAGTCCTCAAGCGAGAAGGTTTCCTCACGCATCTTGCGCTCAAGCTCCTCGGCATTCTTCTGGTCAAATGCCGCCTCGGCCTTTTCGATAAGCGAGAGCACGTCGCCCATACCGAGTATTCTCGACGCCATTCTGTCGGGGTGGAAGAGCTCAAGTGCGTCAAGCTTTTCGCCCGTGCCGACGAATTTAATAGGCTTGCCCGTGATGTATTTTACAGAGAGTGCGGCACCGCCCCTCGTATCACCGTCCATCTTAGTGAGCACAACGCCGGTAATGTCAAGCAGGTCGTTAAACGATTTAGCTACGTTAACCGCATCCTGACCGAGCATAGCGTCTACAACAAGCAGAATTTCAGTGGGCTCAACACTCTTTTTGATGTTGGCAAGCTCACCCATCAGCTCCTCGTCAATATGCAAGCGGCCTGCGGTATCTATAAACACCATATCGTAGCCGTTCTTTTTCGCGTGCTCAATGCCCGCCTTTGCTATTTCAACAGGCGATATTTTCGTACCGAGCGAGAAAACCGGGATATTAACGCTCTCGCCCACTATCTTAAGCTGGTCAACCGCGGCGGGTCTGTATACGTCGCAGGCAACGAGCAGGGGATTTTTACCCTTTGATTTCTGATATGCGGCAATTTTAGCCGAGTGCGTGGTTTTACCCGCGCCCTGTAAGCCTACCATCATAACTACTGTAGGCGGTTTAGGACTGATATTCAGCTTAGGCGCTTCACCGCCCATCAGCTTTATCAGCTCCTCGTCAACTATCTTAACTATTTGCTGGGCAGGCACAAGGCTCTCAAGCACCTCAGCACCTACTGCGCGCTCAGTAACCGATTTTATAAAATCCTTAACTACCTTAAAGTTTACGTCAGCCTCAAGCAGTGCGAGCTTTATCTCGCGCATGCCTTCCTTGACATCAGCCTCGGTCAGCTTTCCCTTGTTTCTGAATTTCTTAAAGGCAGAGGCAAGCTTTTCTGTTAGATTTCCGAACATTTAGGCCTCCTTCTTCGGTATTTACTGTTTTAATATCAAATCGTATAGCGACTCTAAAAGACGGCTGTCCTCGGTGTATTCCTCACCAAGCGCATAAAGCCTTTCCTTGACAGTGAGAAGTCCTTCTGCCGCCACACATAAGCGCTCGTGGCGCTCGGCAAGCCCAAGCTTTTCTTCAAGATATAAAAGCTCGTCCTCACCCTTTTTGATTACGTGGCGCACGCCCTGGCGCGATATACCCTCAACCGCCGCTATTTCCGCAAGCGATAGGTCGTCACTGTAATAGGCGTTCATAATTCTTTGTGTGTGGCTGTCAAGCACGTCGCCGTAAAAGTCGATAAGATATGCGAGCCTTAAATTCTTTTCAATCATAAGCACCTCGCTGTAAAGTAAATTACTTTACAAGTATAGCAGAAAGACCGCGCCTTGTCAATAGGTTTTCAAAAATATTTTTACGTTACTCAATATATATGAGATATAATTCAAAAAAAACTTAAAAAAACTTTAAAAAAGGACTTGCTTTTTACATTCGGTTATGCTATAATCCTTTAGTGTGAATAAAAATGTCTAACTGTCATACCACGTGTAACGTTGCAGACCCTCTCAGCTGCTCGGGCATGCGGGTATAGGTTAGCTAAAAAATATCAAGGAGAAAAAAATGGCTAACATTAAGTCCGCTAAAAAGCGTATTCTTGTCAATCAGGCTAAGGCACTTCAGAACCAGATGGTTAAGAGCCAGCTTAAGACCGTTATCAAAAAGTTCAATGCTGCTGTAGAGTCCGGTGACAAGGCATTTGCATCAGAGCTTTACAGACTTGCTGTTAAGAAGGTAGACCAGGCAGTTGCTCACGGTATCCTTCACAAGAACAACGCAGCTCACAAGAAGAGCGAGTTTACTCTCAAGTTCAACAAAATGGCATAATCTTATACAGCCCGCCCTTAACCCAGGCGGGCTTTTTTCTTTTCACTGATTGACAAGCTACCGAGCAAATGGTATAATTTAATTAAAAGGAAGGGGGTAGAGCATTATGCCGAATTACGAGCATCTTTCAGCCGAGCTTACGGAGCGCATAAAAGAGGATATAGCCAATAATACGCGGCCGCAGTTTGCCGCAAAAAGTGCTGATGCCATAAGGCGCAATCCGGATTTGGACCGTGAGTCTGTCTGGCGGCCTGCTTACGCACGCGACGTTGACAAGATAATGCACAGCCCGTACTATAACAGATATACGGATAAAACTCAGGTTTTTTCATTCTATAAAAACGACGATATAACAAGGCGCGCCCTGCACGTTCAGCTTGTTTCGCGCATAGCGCGCTCAATAGGTGCGGCCCTTAATTTAAACCTTGACTTAATAGAGGCGATAGCCCTCGGCCACGATATCGGCCACACGCCCTTCGGCCACGCGGGTGAGCGCTTTCTTTCAGAGGTTTACTACGCAGAGTGCTCGCGATATTTCAATCACAACGTTCACTCTGTGCGCGTGCTTGACGGTATTTTCAATCACAATCTCACGCTTGATACCTTAAACGGCATTATTTCGCATAACGGCGAGTATGAAATGAACGAGTATTACCCCTCGCCAATGCACGATTTTGCTGATTTTGATAAGATGGTAGAGGGCTGCTACGTCGACCAGACGAATATTTATAAAATGCTCCCGTCAACGCTTGAGGGCTGTGTTGTTAGGGTTTGCGATATTATTGCATATCTCGGCAAGGATAGGCAGGACGCCATAAGGGCAAAGCTTATAAAGTCACCAAACGTAATGAAGGATGCGGGCATCGGCGTTGCAAACGCAGAGATTATAAATAACCTTGAGGTTAACATAATAGAGAACAGCTACGGC
The DNA here is from genome assembly GCA_045661245.1 of Eubacteriales bacterium. Taxonomy (GTDB): domain Bacteria; phylum Bacillota; class Clostridia; order Oscillospirales; family CAG-272; genus UBA1740. The sequence goes on from JAZRFH010000054.1 coordinate 15,076, forward strand.
AAGCCGTACATTATGATGGACCGTGAGCATTTTCTCGGTATGAGTGAGGCAAAGCGCGCAAATTACAGTATGATTTACAACGTAGACAAGGTTTCGCGCGTGCTTGAGGAAAAGGTTAAGCCTATTATGCAACGCCTGTACTACAAGCTGCTCGCTGACTTGAAGTCGGGTGACAAAAATTCACCTATCTTCCGCCAGCATATTGATTTTGTGGTTAATAACCACTACGCGGCAGAGAAGCCGTATATGGAAACAGAGTATAATCAGATTGTAGTAGATTATATCGCATCAATGACAGACGATTACTGCATTGAGCTTTACGAGCACCTCTTCCCAAACGATAACGTTAAATTCAAATACCACGGATATTTTGAAAATTTAGTTTAGGCAAAGCTAAAAGGTGAAGAAAATTGATATATCGCTTTAAAGTAGTCTTTAAAACTTTTTGTTTTTTCAAGTGTCTACTATTGGGAGACTCAAAATGCGAGTATTTATAAGGCTTTATAGGCTCTGCGACCGAGGGTTCTGAGGTCGCCGTCTCCTTCCTTTTATTGCTTCCACCTAGGAATATAAACAAAAAAGACACCCTGTAGCTTTTACAGAGTGCCTTTTTGTTATTAATTTGTTTTTCCCTTATTATAAGTTCCACGTCCGAGGTCAAAAACTTTTGATGTTTTCGTTCAGAACTGTGTTGTCTTATAACAACAACCGCAGTATTAGTTGGATACGTAGGGCAAAAGTGCCATCTGACGTGCTCTCTTAACTGCAACGGTAAGCTGTCTCTGGTGAAGAGCGCAGGTGCCGGAAACACGTCTGGGGAGAATCTTAGCTCTCTCGGAAATAAACTTTCTGAGCTTAGCTACGTCCTTGTAATCAATGCCGTCTACCTTGTCCTGACAGAAGATGCAAACCTTCTTTCTTCTGTGCATAGGACGGAAAGCAGGGCGCTGTGTATCGTTTCTATCCATCTTGAATAGTCCATTAACCTTTCCGACTCACGTTTTCAAATTTACCTTGCCGCAGTGAGCCTTGCGACATAGGGAGAGCGCCTTAATAATTAAAAGGGAAGGCTCTCGTCGTTAGGGATTTCCTCAAAGCTTGCTTCAGGCGCGCTATTGAAGGTGGGGGTACCGTATGCCTCAGGAGTATACGCCGCACCTGCAACAGCAGGCTGACCTGCGGGAGCAACGAAGGAAACCTCGTCTGCCACAACCTCGGTCACATAGCGCTTAGCGCCCGTGTTATCGGTCCAATTTCTTGTCTGCAGCTGACCGCAAACGAGAATGGGATTACCCTTTTTAAAATAGCGGCTGACAAATTCAGCACTCTGTCTCCAGGTTACAACGTTGATAAAGTCAACTGTCTGCTGACCCTGCTCGCCCTTAGTAAAGCGACGGTTTACAGCGATAGAGAAAGAGCATACGGAAATGCCGCCCGCAGTCTGCTTGAGCTCGGGATCAGCTGTCATGTTACCTATAAGGATAACCTTATTAAAACTTGCCATAGTTCCGCCTCCGTTTCAAATAAAATTATGCCTCAGCTTCTTCAGCTGCGACGGTTTCCTCAACTGCTACCTCGATAACAGGCTCGGATTTGAGCGTCTTCTCAAGCTTAACTGTTGTCATGTAACGGATAATACCCTCGGTAATACCGAATACACGCTCAAGCTCGAGAGGGAAGCTCGGTTCGCTCTTAAAGGTAAGAAGCACGTAGTATCCCTCAGTAAGGTAGTTGATAGCATATGCGACTCTTCTCTTACCCCACTCGTTAACTGTAAGCTCAGTAGCATTCTCGTTAACAAGGTTTACAAACTTGTCCTTGAGTGCGGCATAATCCTCTGCGGAATAGTTGCCGTTTACTGCAAAGAGAGTTTCGTAAGAACAAATCTTCTTTTCCATCTGATTTTACCTCCTTTTGGTCTTTTGGCCACACACCTGTGGCAAGGAGCTGGACAAATTTATCCAGACTACCTGAGTATTGTATCACACTGCGCTTCGTTTGTCAATAGGATATTTAAATTTTATTTTATTATAAAAGGCAAACGCCCTTGTTTTTTTGATTTTCGTGTGGTATAATGTAGCGTAAGGCTGAGAAAGGGGGTGCAGTATGAGAGCAGTTAAAGAGATGGCGTATGCCAAAATAAATCTGTATATTGACGTTACCGAAAAAAGAACTGACGGCTTTCACGGCATAAGCACGGTTATGCACTCGGTAAGTCTTTGTGACGAGGTTACCGTTACCCTAAATTCTCTCGGTACTGAAAATATACGAATGGTGCTTGACGGCAACCGCCGCTTGCCTACCGATTCAAAGAATCTGGCTGTAAGTGCCGCGGCAATGTTTTTATCTCGGGCGGGCATAAAGGCCGATATAACGATAAAGCTTAACAAAAAAATCCCGGTAGCCGCAGGGCTTGCGGGTGGCTCAACCGATGCGGCGGCAACCTTGCGCGCGCTTAATAAGCTCTTTTCACGCACTTTTGCAGAGAGGGCGCTTTTATCTATGGCGGCAGAGCTTGGCAGTGACGTGCCGTACTGTCTGCTTGGCGGTACCGCGCTTTGCGAGGGCAGGGGTGAGATAATTACGAGATTACCTTCGGCCTTAAAGCTGCACACTGTAATTGCCGTGGCTACGGAGCACGTATCAACGCCAAAGGCTTATGCCTTGCTTGACGCAAAATACACCGATTTTAAAGAGCCCCGTGCTACGGGCGCTAAGGCAGCTATTCTTGACGGTGCAAAAACGGGCGTTATGCCCTCGGGTGAGCTTTACAATATATTTGAGAGCGTGATTTTACCCGAGTGCCCGGGTGCCGCAAAAATAAAGCAAGCTATGCTTGAGCTCGGCGCCGCGCACGCTATGATGTCGGGCTCAGGCCCCAGTGTATTTGGTGTGTTTGATAGTAAGGAGCAGGCTGAGAAGGTTTGCACAGAGCTTGAAAGCCTCGGTTTTACCGCATATTACGCAACGTCGGTTTAGGAGAATAAAAGTGACTTTAGAAATTAACAAAAGCAACAGGCTTTTTACAAACCCCATATTCGTTGTGCTCTCGGCGTGCCTTTGCTGTGCGCTTTGGGGCAGTGCAACACCCTTTATTAAGCTTGGCTACCGCATTATTTATGCCGATTTTAAGGATGCAAAGCCCGATATCCCCTCAACACTTCTTTTTGCGGGCATCCGCTTTGCTCTTGCAGGCTTGATAACGGTGGTTATTTACAGCATAGCGCGTAAGAAGGTGTTATATCCGAAACGCCAAAATCTTGCAAAAATAAGCCTTGTGGCACTCGTGCAGACGGTAGTGCAGTATTTCTTCTTCTACATAGGTCTTGCAAATACGTCGGGCGCTAAGGGTACGATACTGTCGGGCTCGTCAAGCTTTTTTGCAATTCTTATATCAACGCTTATATTCAGGCAGGAAAAGCTGACGGCAAAGAAGATTATCGCCTGTGTTATCGGCTTTATCGGTATTATTGCCGTAAATCTCAACGGCCTCGACTTTTCAATGAATTTTATGGGTGACGGCTTCGTTATCTTTTCTGCCGTTTCACTCGGCTTTTCGTCTGTTCTTATAAAGATTTTCTCCAAGCACGAGGACCCCGTTGTAATAAGCGGATATCAGTTTATAATGGGCGGTATCGTTATGGTTATTGTGGGCCTTATTGCAGGCGGCAAAATAGACCTTTCGGATTACCGCGGTGTGCTTATCGTGCTTTATCTTGCGCTTTTGTCTGCCGTGGCGTATGCTCTTTGGGGTGTGTTGCTTAAGTACAATCCCGTATCAAAGGTAACTATATTCAGCTTTATGACACCTGTGTTCGGCGTGATTTTAACGAAAATTATGCTCCCCGCTGAAAGTGAGGTTAAGCTCTATAACCTTATAATTGCGCTTATTCTCGTAGCTCTCGGCGTATTCCTCTTGAATTATACAAGAGTGCAGGGCAAATCGAATAAACAAAACTGATTTTTGGAGTAAATTTGAATGCTTTACGATATAATTGCCCCCGTGTATGACAAAATAAACGGTGAGATAGATTATTCCGGGTGGGCAGATTTTATAGAGTCAATTGTAGAAAAATACGCAAGCGAAAAGCCGGTGCTTGCCCTGGACCTCGGCTGCGGAACGGGTAAAATGACCCTTGAGCTCGCTACTCGCGGGTATGATATGACGGGTGTTGATATCTCGCCCGAAATGCTGGAGGTGGCAAGAGATAGGGCAGAGCGAGAGGGACTTTCGGATAAAATGCTGTGGCTTATGCAGGATATGACCGAGCTTGAGCTTTACGGAACCGTTGACCTCACCGTTTCCTGCCTCGATTGCTTAAATCACTTATCCCCGGGAGAGCTTGACAAGTGTCTTTCGCTCGTGCATAATTATCTTATACCGAACGGTCTTTTTATCTTTGATATAAACGGCAAATACAAGCTTGAAAATATTTTTGGCAATAACTCCTACGTCTTTGAAGAGGCAGGCTCTGTCGTAGCCTGGCAAAACTCCTATAAGAAAACGGCTAAGAGATGTGATTTTCTGTTTACCGTATTCAGAGAGGTAAGTGACGGCAGGTACGATAGGCTCGACGAATACGGCAGTGAGTACGTATATACCGTTAAGGATATGAATAATCGACTGAAAAGGGCAGGCTTTGAGCCGCTCGGCGCGTTCTCGGATTTCAGCTTAAGAGATGCAACCGATGCTGACGAGCGCATATATTTCGTTGCAAGATGCAAAAAGTGAAAGGGTAAAAAATGAGCAATAAATCCACAATTTTAAGAGGTATGACAGAGGACGGCTCTGCACGTATACTCGTAATAAACTCAACCGCTATGGTAAACGGTATGCGCGCAGCGCATAAAACAAGCCCAACGGCAACTGCGGCACTTGGCAGAACGCTCACCGCAGCCTCAATGATAGGCACAATGTTGCCCGAAGCGGGTGACAGCGTAACCATTACCTTTTCGGGTGACGGCGAGGCAGGCAAGATAATAGCGGTAGGCGACTATTACGGTAACGTTAAGGGCTATATACAAAATCCGCTTGCTAATCCGCCCAAAAAGCCGAACGGCAAGCTTGACGTAAGCGCCGCAGTAGGTGCGGGTACACTCTCATTCGTTAAGGCGGTGGGAGAGGGCGAGCCCGAAACGGGAGTTATAGAAATTCAGACGGGCGAGATTGCCGAGGATATAGCAACCTATTTTGCAATGTCAGAGCAGGTGCCGACTCTTCTTTCACTCGGTGTACTTGTTGATAAGGATTATTCCTGTCTTGCCGCAGGCGGTGTGTTGGTTCAGCTTTTGCCTTTTCCCGACGAAGAAACGGTTGATAGGCTTGAGAAAAACGCGCTCGGGCTTTCTAACATCTCCTCGTACTTTGAGCGCGGAATGTCAAATAAAGAAATTGCCGATATAGCTCTTGAGGGCATACCCTACGACGTTTTTGATACGCTTGAGGTAGAGTATAAGTGCGACTGCTCGAAGGACAGAATGTTAAAGAAAATCCGCTCGCTCGGCAAGGGTGAGATTGAGAATATGTTAAACGAGCAAGAGGCAGAGGGTAAGCCGCGTGAGCTTTCGGCAGTTTGCCGCTTCTGCAACAGTGAGTACACCTATTCGGAAAAAGAGCTTTTAAAGTAGAATAAATCCAATCTCTCTCGGCATAAGCTTGTAGAGAGATTTTTTCTTTAGGGGGTGTTATGACCGAGTTTTTATCCGACGAGGCAATTGCCTCTCATAAGGAATATTTAAGGCAGCTGAGGCTTAAGTACGCGATACTTGAAGACGGTATAAAAACAATAAAAAACAAAGAGTATGGAGAAATAATAAGGCAGAAAATGAATTCCAAGGATAAATCAGATGTACTGAGTCAGCTCTCTGAGATAACTCTGCATAGAATATTCTTTGATTCTTTTTGTGACCGTGAGTATGCGCCGTGTGAGCTTGTGCGCCTTTCTCTTGGCAGTGAGGCCGTGCTTTTAAACCGAATATATTCTGAGTGTATGGCACAGCCGTACGGGTTTGTCGGTGTGTTTTTAGAAAGAGGGCAGCCGGTGGTACTTGGTGACACTGACAGAGTAAAGCTCTTATCTCGCGGTATACCGCGCCTTGCAGTTGATGTATGCGAGCATACTTATTTTTTAGATTACGGCTTTGACAAGGAGCGGTTTCTCATTCGCGCCCTGCCTTATCTTGATTTAAATAGACTAAATTAACGAAAAGACTTGAAAAAAACTAACGCTTATGATAGAATACGTTTGTTAAAAGAAAAAGAAAGGACGTATTATTATGTCAATCTTAAAGGGTAACGCAGTAGTTGGTCAGTCAGGCGGTCCTACCGCGGCTATAAACGCAACTCTTGCGGGTGTAATCAGAGGCGCTAAGGAGTGTGATTTTATTGAAACTCTTTACGGTATGCGTAACGGTATTGAGGGCTTTCTTCGCGAGGATTTTATAAATCTTACAGAGGAGTTTAGTGACGACTCAAGGATTGATATACTCGAGCAGACCCCCTCGGCAGCTCTCGGCTCCTGTAGAAAGAAAATGAAGTCACCGGCAGATGACCCCGATACTTATGCCGCACTTATAGAGATATTTAAGAAGCATAATATCCGTTATTTCTTCTATATCGGCGGTAACGATTCTATGGACACTGTTTCAAAGCTTTCAGAGTATGCTGCCTCACATCAGTATGAAATGAAGGTGGTTGGTGTTCCCAAGACGGTTGACAATGACCTCACTGCTACAGACCACACCCCCGGCTTTGGCTCTGCGGCAAAGTTTGTTGCAACTACCATGAAAGAGCTTATTTGTGACATTAACGTGTACACCCTTAAGGCTGTTACTATAGTTGAGGTTATGGGTAGAGATGCAGGCTGGCTTACCGCTTCTGCGGCGCTTCCTGTCGTTTCAGGCGGCAGAGGCCCAGACCTTGTTTATCTTCCCGAAAGACCGTTTGACCCCGATAAGTTTATTGCTAAGATAAACGAGCTGCAAAAGGACCATCCAGCTCTGCTTATAGCAGTATCCGAGGGAATCAAATTCCCTGATGGCAGATACGTTGGCGAGGGGCTCGGCGGCAGAAAGGTTGATGCCTTCGGTCACGTTGCTCTCTCGGGCGCAGGTAAGGTGCTTGAAGAGCTTGTTAAAGAAAAGGTTGGCTGCAAGGTTCGTTCTATTGAGCTTAATTTGCCGCAAAGAGCAGCTGCACATATCGCTTCGCTTACCGATATTACCGAGTCTGTTTCTGTCGGTAGAAGTGCTGTTAAGTATGCAGGCGAGGGTATGACCGGTGTTATGGTCACTATAGATAGGGCAGAGGGTGACGAATACTCCGTAACCTACGGTGCTGCAGACATCTCAAAGATAGCAAACGCTGTAAGAGGTGTTCCCGACGAGTACATTAACGACACCGCTGACGGCATTACCGAGGCAGGTATAAAATATCTTGCTCCCCTTATCATAGGTGAGCTTGACGTTAAGTACGAGGGCGGTATGCCTAAGCACGTTGTTTTATAATAGCATTTTTAAAATTTTGTATTTAATTAGAGGAAAACGGGCGAAAGCTGTCGTTTTCCTCTTTTCTTATAAAAAAGCACCCTATACGCATAGAGTGCTGTGATATAATGTTTATTTAATTTCTTGCTCAAGGCCTTCAAATATTTCGGAGTTGAAAAAGTCAATTATTGATATTTCGAGTCCGTCGCAAAGCTTTTTAATCGTTGATACTGTAGCGGAGTTATTTCTGCCGCTAATGATATTGTTAAGCGTAGATTGAGTTACACCCGATATAATAGCAAGCTTGTTAACCGTTATTTTTCTTTCCTTGCAAAGATTTTGTATTCTTATTCTGCACGCCTCGCCTATTGTCATAATTAACACATCCTTTCAAATATATATTAACCCTTTTGAATTAAAAAGTCAACTGCAATATTATAACAACATTTTTTTGCAAAGCTCTTGCATTTTTATGGGGTTTATGATAGAATAATATCGTTAAATAAAATATTGCTTATCAAGAGTGGCGGAGGGACTGGCCCTGTGAAGCCCGGCAACCTGTTTTATATAAGGTGCCAAATCCTGACAGATGAGTTTGTTCGGAGTCGGGATTGCGCTTGCAATTACCGATTTATTTTTTTGATAAGCCGAAAGGAAAAGGAATGGAAAAGTTTTTATTTACCTCAGAGTCTGTAACCGAGGGTCACCCCGATAAAATCTGTGACAGAATCTCAGACTCAATACTTGATGCTATACTTAAAGAGGACCCCGAAAGCCGCGTTGCGTGTGAAACCTTTGCAACCACGGGTATTATTACCGTTATGGGCGAGATTACCACAAAGGCTAACGTAAACGTTGAAAAAATCGTAAGAGAAACGGTTGGCGAGATTGGCTACGACAGGGCGAAATACGGCTTTGATTGCACAACCTGTGCTGTGCTTACATCAATTCACGGGCAGAGTGAGGATATAGCTCTTGGAGTTGACAAATGCCTTGAGGCAAAGGAGGGCACTGCGACCGACGCGCTTGATACGGGTGCGGGCGACCAGGGTATTATGTTCGGCTTTGCGTGTGACGAAACGCCCGAGCTTATGCCGCTGCCTATCTCTCTTGCACACAAGCTTGCAAAAAGGCTTACCGAGGTACGTAAGTCGGGCAAGCTCTCATATCTGCGCCCCGACGGCAAAACTCAGGTTACCGTTGAATACGAGGGTGGTAAGCCTAAGAGAATTGATACTATCGTTGTTTCCTCTCAGCATTCTGCTGAGATTGACAGTGCAACTATCCGCAAGGATATAATAGAAGAGGTTATTCTGCCCACCGTGCCGAGCGAGCTTATGACGGGTAAGGTTAATATTTACGTAAACCCAACGGGCAGATTTGTTATCGGCGGACCTCAGGGTGACACAGGCCTTACCGGCAGAAAAATTATCGTTGATACATACGGCGGTTACTCTCGCCACGGCGGCGGTGCATTCTCGGGTAAAGACCCGACTAAGGTTGACAGGAGCGCTTCCTACGCCGCAAGATACGTTGCCAAGAACATTGTAAAGGCAGGCCTTGCTACTAAGTGCGAGGTACAGCTTGCTTACGCTATAGGTGTTGCTAAGCCAGTATCGGTAATGATTGAAACCTTCGGCACTGCAATCTGCGACGAGGAAAAAATTGCAAAGGCAACAGAGGCGCTCGTTGATTTGCGTCCTGCGGCAATTATTGAAAAGTTCGACCTCAGAAAGCCGATTTACAAGGAGCTCTCCGCTTACGGACACATGGGCAGAGAGGACCTCGGTGTAAAGTGGGAAATCTGCGATATTGCGGACAAGCTGCGTGAGCTTGCACTCAAATGATTTACATAAAAACAGCCGAAGCTCTCGGCTGTTTTTTTCCTTTTTACTTGATTTTACTCTTCAAAAATGTTAAAATGTATTAGATAAACAAAAGGGGGTGGCAATATGGCTATAAGCTTGCGCGGCGTTATTGAGGACGTTATATACAGAAACGATAATAACGATTACACAGTGCTTGAAATTGACGCAGACGGCGAGCTTGTAACGGCTACGGGCACTATGCCTATGGGCGCTGTCGGTGAATGTGTCACTCTTTTTGGCGACTATACCTATCACCGCGAGTTTGGCAAGCAGTTTGCCTTTACCTCTTATGAGAAGAGCCTGCCGAGTGAGGAAGAGGGAATTATACAGTATCTCTCGGGTGGCTCGCTAAAGGGCATAGGCCCCGTTACTGCGGTGAAAATCGTAAATAAGTTCGGTAAGGATACATTTGACGTAATAGAGAACCACCCCGAGTGGCTAAGCGATATTCCCGGTATTACGAGAAAAAAGGCAAAGGATATTTCCGAGAGCTTCAGGGGTCAGGCAGATTTCAGGCAGGTTATGGTCTTCTTTCAGGACTATATGGGCACGGGCGAGATTACTAAGATATATAAGCGCCTCGGTGCGTCTGCCGTCGGTATAGTAAAGGATAACCCTTACGTGCTTTGCGAGGGTAATTACGGTATTACGTTTGCTAAGGCAGACGAGATGGCAAAGTCATTCGGATTTGCTAAGGATAACCTTTCGCGCGTGCAGAACGGTCTGTTATACCTCTTGAAATACAATGCCGATATGCACGGTCACACCTGTATGCCAAGAGATAGCATTATAGATGCGGCGGCTGAATTGCTACAGATTTCCGGTGAGAGGGTAGCTGAGGTTATTGATATTCTGCTTAAGAGCCGTGAGCTTGCACTCTTTTATGACGGTGAGCGTGAATGCCTTATGACAAGCGAGGTCGAAGAGGCCGAGGAATATATAACCGATGCGCTAAATAACCTTATGGCAGGCGTTATATCCATCTCACGTAGAGATATTGCCGCGATAATTGAAGAAACAGAGATAAGGCTTGGCCTAAGCTATGCAACCCTACAGCGCGAGGCAATCTTTCGCGCGGTGAGCTCGGGTGTCAGCATAATCACGGGCGGCCCAGGCACGGGTAAAACCACGGTGGTGCGCGCACTTATTACGATATTCCGCTCTCTTGGGCTTAAGGTTGCGCTTTGCGCTCCCACGGGCAGAGCCGCAAAAAGACTCTCCGAGGCTACTGCAGAGCCTGCTAAAACCATACACAGAATGCTTGAGATGGAGCGTGGCGAGCACGACGAAATTCGATTTATGCGTAACGCAAGGTGCCCGCTTGACGAGAGGGTTATTATAGTTGACGAGGCGTCAATGGTAGACCTTACGCTTATGAATGCACTGATGCACGCTATAGCGAGGGGGTCAAGGCTTATTCTGATAGGTGACTCTGACCAGCTGCCGAGCGTAGGGGCGGGTAATGTTCTAAGTGACGTTATTGCGGGGGTGCCGGACCTCGTTACCTCTCTTACCGAAATTTTCAGACAATCGCGCGAGAGTCTTATAGTCACAAACGCGCATAGGATAAACAGCGGGGCCGCACCTACGCTTAACGTTACCGATAACGATTTCTTTTTCGTAAGACGTGAGCGCGAGGAGGATATTCCAAAGGCGGTTTCCGACCTTATCTTGGATAGACTGCCAAGGGCATACGGCGAGGAAATACGTGCAGATATACAGGTTATCACTCCCTCAAAGAAGGGGGCGGGCGGCGTTGATACCCTTAACCGCGAGCTGCAGGCCAGAATAAATCCACCCCTTAAATTCAAAAAGGAGCGCGCGGCGCACGGCACCGTCTTCCGCGAGGGTGACAGGGTTATGCAGACCGTGAATAATTACGAGCTTGAGTGGAGCCGCGGCGGTCTTACGGGTCTTGGCATATTTAACGGAGATATAGGCGTAATTGAGTCTATTGATTTTAATTCAGAGCTTATGGAGATAACCTTTGACGAGCGCACCGTGAGCTACCCGTTTGACAATCTTGACGAGCTTGAGCTTGCATACGCAATTACCGTACATAAAAGCCAGGGCAGTGAATACCCCGTGGTTATCATACCTATGTACAGATGCGCGCCGATGCTTTTGACGCGTAATTTGCTTTACACCGCAGTTACCAGAGCTAAGCGAATGGTAATACTCGTAGGCAAAAGCGATATACCTGCAAGAATGGTTGCAAATAACCGCGAGGTGCACAGATTTACCACCTTACGCGCGCGTATTAGTGCAAAATAATGCGTATATTTAATTATTTGCTTGCAATTTGAGCATATATATGTTATTATATAAGGTGACATAAAATATTCCGACTGAAAGGAGATACGGCATGGTGACTAAAATCGGTCTTGACCTCGGCTATGCTAACATAACGTTAAGTGACGTTACCGCCGAGATTTACAGAGAGCCGTCGGTTGCTTTGATACGTAAAGAAGCACGTGCGGGCATCGGTCGTATTATTGCAGTCGGTAGTGAGGCGATGCTCACCGACGGTGATAAAGACTCGGGCGGTATGCTCGTGCGTCCGTTTAAAAACGGAATCCTCTTTGACGACAGTATTACCGCAGAGATTATCGAGCATGCTATGCGCGCGGTAAAGTCGGGGGAGCGCATACGCTGTGTTGTCGGCGTGCCGAGTGACTTTTTGCCAAAGCAGGAGAAGGAGCTTTTCTCAATGCTTTCTAGAGCGGGGGTCGATACCTCGGTAGCGGTCGTGCGCTCGGTTGCGGCACTTATTGGTGCGGGCTACTCTCCGTCTATAAGTGCGGTATCGGTAAACGTGGGCGCACAGTCAACGGAGCTTGCCGTTTTACATAAGGGTAAGATACTTACGATGTCGCGTGCTGCTGTCGGCGGTGAGGATTTTGACAGGGCAGTTAAGCAATACGTGCTTGACCAGGGTGACGTCAACATCTCTCTTTCGGTCGCAAGAGCTATAAAGGAAAAGCTCGGCGCGGTATGGAAGGGCAGACCCAACGAGAGCATAGACATTGAGGGCACGCTTGCCTTGACGGGCAACAAGCTCAAAATGAATATAACCACAGAGGATATTGTCGGCGTGTTTGAGGAGCCGCTTGAGAAGCTGATACTTGAGATAGTAAACGTTATCAAGGGCATACCGAAGGATGCTGTTGAAGAGATATTTAAAAACGGCATAATTCTGACAGGCGGCGGGGCAGAGCTTTTCGGTATTGAAACGCTGATGGCTAAGGTGCTCGGTATTTCGGTAACAAAGCCTGACGGTGCTATAGACTGTGTAGCTAAGGGTCTCTCCCGCATTAACAGCATTATACCGCCTAAGATGCGCGTGGCAAACAAGAACATCACGCACGACTTAGCATCAATTTACGAGAGTGGAAAAAATAAAACGTGAGGATATAGATATGGCAACAAGACAGGATAAGCAAAAGGTAAAGGCACGTATAATGGCGCTGGTGCTGACGGGTCTTATGGTATTCTCTGTGATAGCGGGAGTGCTCATTTACTTCGTTAAGTAATCCTTAGCAGGGAATAATAAAAAGGACGCTTTGTATGCTAAAGCGGTGGGGAGATTTAAACCTCTCTTTCGCGGCATAGGCGTCCTTTTTTATTTTTACACTTTTCCGTAAAGGGTAATTTTTAGTGTTAAAAGATGTTTATAACCTTTTCCGTGCGCCGTTTTTCGTGTTGATAACTAACCATACAAAAACTACACAATTCCGTGATTTTGTTGAAAACAGAGGTGTTTACCAACATTTTACAGGCAAAAAGGGGCGTTTTGACCCTGTTTTTTATATATCGGAAAAGTGTAGAGCCCGAAAATGGGCGAAAAAATTACATAACGGAAAAGTGTATTTTTTAATTTTTATATCTCGGAGAGAAAAAAGATGGGCAGTCACAGAATACTCGTGACTGCCCGAAAAGTATGTAATTTAATCTCTCGACTTTCTTCTGATAAAGGTGATTATATCCTCATACTCTTTATCAAAATCGTCAAGGTCGTCTTTAACGGTGGGTGATATTTGAGCTACTAGAGGCTCTTCCTCTTTCTCGCTAACTAGGGTAACGGCGGGTGCGTCCTCTTCCTCGGGATAGGCGTTAATCACAGGTGCGGGTGCCTCTGCTACAGCAATTTTAACAGGCTCGATAACCGTCTGCCTTACAGACTCGGTATCGCTCTTGGCCTTTGCATCAATAAAGCCCGTTGCTATGATAGTAACCTTAATCTCGTCTTGAAGCTCGGGGTCAAAGGTTGCGCCCCAGATAATATTTGCATCGGGGTGAGCCTCCTCGTAAATCATACGTGATGCCGCCTCAACCTCGTCAAGCTGTATATCCTCTGACGCGGTGATGCTTACAAGCACGCCCATAGCGCCCTGAATGCTGGTTTCAAGAAGGGGTGAGGAGATAGCCGCCATAGCCGCAATCTGTGCCTTGTCAGAGCCCTTTGCAGAACCAACGCCCATGTGTGCGTAGCCTGCGTTTTTCATAATAGTTGTTACGTCGGCAAAGTCAAGGTTGATAAGGCCGGGTACGTTTATAACCTCGGATACCGACTGCACGCCGCGGCGAAGCACGTCGTCTGCTATCTCAAATGCGTTTGCAAGGGTGATTCTCGTGCCCTCAACCTGCTTAAGTCTTTCGTTAGGGATAACTATAAGCGAGTCAACGTATTTTGAAAGCTCTGCAATACCTGCCTCTGCCTGTAAATATCTTTTTTTACCCTCAAAGGTAAAGGGCTTTGTAACAATACCTACGGTAAGTATGCCCATTTCCTTTGCAACTCTTGCGATAATCGGCGCCGCGCCCGTGCCTGTACCGCCGCCCATACCTGCCGTTATAAACGCCATATCAGCACCGTCAAGTATAGCCTTAATATCGTCAATAGATTCCTCAGCAGAGCGCTTACCGATTTCAGGATTCGCGCCCGCGCCCTTGCCGCGAGTAATCTTATCACCGATTACAAGCTTTCTCGTAGCACAAGAGGAGTCAAGCACCTGGCTATCCGTATTTATTGCTATAAATTCAACACCGCGAATGTTAGTGGAAATCATTCTGTTGACCGCATTGTTACCTCCGCCGCCGACACCGATTACCTTAATATTAACTCCGCTGTCATATACTTGCTCAAAATCAAATTCCATGCGTTCCATTTTGTTACCCCCGTATTTTGGTATTTATGATAAAGCGACACCTGCGCTTAAATTTAAAATATATCTATAAATACATTATAACTTATATAGAGATAAAAAGCAAGTATTTTAAAAATAAAATTCTTTAAAATTCCATAGTTTTAAAATTCTGTAAATAAACTAGGGCAGAAATTATTTCCCGATATTTACCGTATCACTTATTACTTTAAGGATATTCTTTTTGCACTCACTGCCCGACAGACCCTTTAGCTGATACTCGATATTCTTTCTCGCTATACCGTCGCGTAAGAGCTCACTTATACTCTGCTTTAACGTGTCGGGAGAAAGATTGTCCTCAGTCAGCATTATTGCCGCACCGCCCTTTGCGAGCGCGACCGCGTTTTTATACTGGTGGTTTGCCGCAACGTTCGGCGAGGGTATAAGTATTGGTGCGGCCCCCGTTGCGGCAAGCTCTGCAAGCGTCATAGCTCCGCTTCTCGTTATTGCTATATCCGCCGCCATAAGCATCTCGGGCATATTATCAATATACGGCACAACTCTTTTTTTTCCGTTGCCGTCTGTAAGCTCGGACGCTATTACCTTTATGCTTTCAAAGTACTTTCTGCCGCTTGCGTGGATGTGTCTTACTCTTTGTCTTTTGTAATCCGAGTCTTTCATAAGAGCTACTACGGCATCGTTTATTCTCTCACTGCCGCCGCTGCCCCCAAAGGAAACTACTAGCATCTCTCCAGGCTTTAAGCCAAGTTTCTGCCTTGCCTCGTTTCTTTTTATACTGTAAAAGGCGCGCCTTACGGGGTTGCCTACGGTTATAACGTTCGTTGGGGCGTTAAGATATTCTCCTGCATCACCGATTCCAAGCATTACGGCGTTTACCTTTTTAGAGAGTAGCCTAGTTACAAGGCCGGGGTAGGCGTTTGATTCGTGAATCAGCGTCGGTATACTAAGCCTTATACCTGCTCTTAAAAGCGGATAGCTTACATAGCCGCCCGTGCCTATTATAAGGTCAGGCTTAAATTCGGTAATAATTTCCCTTGCCGCTTTTCTAGAAGAAAGTATTTTACGCAGGACTCTGAGATTTTTAAGCGTAAGGCTTCTTTTCGGTGCCTCAATATCAACGGTGTAAAGCTTGTAGCCCGATTTTTGAATTGGTCGGTTTTCCTCACCTCCAAGCCTGCCGGCAAAGGCTATCTTGCTATCTTTAAAATTATCTTCAATTATCTCGGCTATAGCAAGTGCGGGAGTTACGTGCCCCGCTGTGCCGCCGCCGGTAAGCAATACTCTCATTTTTACTCTCCTTTACTTATGTATTCTCGCCCGTCTTGATATACCCAGCACAACGCCCATCTCAAAAAACAGCATAATAAGCGACGAGCCGCCGTAGCTGAAAAACGGCAGGGATATACCTGTATTTGGTATGGTGTTTGTAACTACGGCAACGTTAAGCAGGGTTTGTACGGCAACCTTTGTTATTATACCCAGGCATAAAAGCCTCTCAAACGTGCCCTCAGTACGCATCGCAATCATAAATCCGCGATATACGAGCAGTGCAAAGAGCAGAAGGGCTACGAATGCACCAACAAAGCCAAGCTCCTCACAAAGAATGGCAAAAATCATATCGTTTGCCGGTTCGGATACGTAGCAGTATTTAAGCTCACCCTTTCCAAGCCCCTTGCCGAAAAGCCCGCCCGAGCCTATAGCCATAAGCCCTTGCAGTGTCTGCCAGCCACCGGTAAGCTTATATGCCTCGGGGTCGCGCCACACAGTAATGCGCTCCTTCGTGTAATCGGTAAAGAATGCGATGTAGCTGACACCAAGAGCACCGAGTGCGGTAAATCCGCTGATATATTTAAGCTTGATGCCCGACATTACTATAACAAGTAGGCCTATAGTGCCAAGAATTATAATGCAGGAGAGGTGCTTTTGCAGCATAACGAGCAAAATTGGCACCAGCATTAAAAGAGCAGGCAAAAGTGTGCCCCAAATAAAGCTTTCCCGCCTTGTTTTCGGTGCTGTAGCCTTTTTTTCAAACCTCGAAAAATACGCGCTAAGTGCCATAACCATAGTTAACTTTGCAATCTCTGAGGGCTGTATGGTAATCGGACCTATGGCAATCCACCTTTGCGCGCCGTTGCCGACAAAGCCTATAACAAGCGTCAGCACAAGCAAAACAAGCGTAAGCGCATAGGCAATCGGTACGGCACGGCGTATAACCAGAGATTTAAGCCGCATACCAAACGCGAGAGCTACTATACCGAAAAACAGCCAAACAAGCTGGCGCTTTATAAAATAAAACGGGTCGCTGTATCTTACTGCGGCATAGGCGTAGCCCGAGGTAAATACCATCACAGTGCCGTAAACAGAGAGGAGAATAACCAAGCATAAAAATACCTTGTCAGCTCTTCCGTCGTTTTTTTGTCCTTTGATTAGGTTAAATGGTTTTTTCACGGCAGATAGAATATAAATGCAGGGATTGATAAGAGCAGTGTCACGATTATAGCGCTTATGCATATTTTGTTTTCTCCCCAGCCGCACTTTTCAAGGTGGTGGTGAAACGGTGCCATTTTAAAGAGCCTTTTCTTCGTCAATTTGTAATAGAACACCTGGAGTATTACCGAGATGCCCTCAATTACGTATATACCGCCGATAAATACAATTAGCAACGGATTTCCAAGCGCTACAGCACAAGCACTGCCGAGTGCACCGAGAAAAAGTGAGCCTGTGTCGCCCATAAATATCCTTGCGGGATTGATATTGAATATCAGAAAAGCACAGGCACCGCCCATAAGCGCCGACGATATAAATGAAGCCTCAGTATTCAACGCCCCGGATATATAAAAGAGTGATACGCCTACCGCAAACGCAACGCCTGTAGCTAGGCCGTCAATGCCGTCTGTAAGATTAGCGCAGTTTGTTATACCGAGCAAAATAATAAACGCAAGCGGGTAATATAAAAGCCCTACGTCAACCTCGCCGAATGAAAAGCTGAGAGCTGTGCCGGCATCTAAAAGCACGTAGCGAAGAATTAAAAACACTATAGCGCTTATACTTTGTAAAGTCAGCTTCTCAAAAGGCTTAAGCCCTTCGTTCTGCCGCCTCTTAAGCTTTCTTAAGTCGTCAATAATACCGACAAGAGAGTTTAGCACCGAAAAGCCAAGGCACAGAAAAAGCGATATCGCTCCTTCACGCTGACCCATTGATAGCATAATCAGCGCGGCACAAAGTAAAGATACGGTAATACCGACGAGAAAAGCAACTCCGCCCATTGTCGGTGTGCCGCTTTTTGAAATATGCCAGCGAGGCCCACCCTCGTAAATAGGCTGCTTGCCGGATTTTTGTAAAAGAGGTATAAGGCTTCTCTCAACCAATACGGTGATTAAAAACGTTGCTATAAACACCGTTAAGTAGAGAGGGAATGCTTTATCTATCATAGCACGTACCATCCTTGTTTTTCATTATATCTATAATTCTTGAGAGCCTAAGCTTATTTGATGCCTTGAAAAGTATAATTTCACCGCTTTTGTGTGTTGAAAGAATGTCAAGTGCCGTGCGACGTGGGTTTTCTGTATCGGTATTTATGAATATATTCTCGCGCGCAAGCCCCGAGTCCAACGCACCCATCATAGTGTAATGAGAGTACACGCCAAAAAGATATAAGCGCTCAATACCGCTCCTCGCGGCTACGGCCCCCATCTCGCGGTGGATTGCCTCTGTTTGTGACCCAAGCTCAAGTATATCACCGAGAAGCGCTGAGCGAGTGTGGTTTTTGTAAAATGAGAGTAAACGCAAATCTGCGCTTACCGATTCCAATGAGGAGTTGTAGGAGTCGTCAAGGATAAGAAAATCGTTAACCCTTATAATTCTGTGACGGACACATTCCTCGCCTATCGCAGAGAGGGATTCTTTTATTTTGTTAAGAGGTGCACCAACAGTTATAGCAGCGGCAACAGCCATAGCCATGGAGTTTAGAATATGCCTGCCCGCAATATTGAGCCGAGCCCCTTCTATAATACCGGCTTCCGTGTAAAAATCAAAGGTTGTACCGCTTATATCCTCTTTTATCGGTGAGAGAAAAAAGTCTGCCGCGCTACTCTCGCACGATACTGTAAGCTTATCCTCAATTTTATCAAGCAGGCTCTCGCCCCATTCACATATCAGGCGTGTATTTCTCATACCGCAAATTATATCGGATTTTTCTTTGGCTATAAGCTCGCGGCTGCCGAGGTTGCCGATATGTGCTGTGCCGATATTAGTAATGATAGCAAGAGTAGGGTGCACAGCACGCGATAGTGATGCAATTTCGCCTAAGTGATTGGTACCCATCTCCAAAACAATCATTTCAGTGTCAATAGGTGCACTGAGTACTGTTAACGGCAAACCTATCGAGTTATTATAGTTTCCCACGGTTGCGTGCGTTTTATAAAAGGAATTTAATATAGAACTGAGAAACTCCTTTGTTGTGGTTTTGCCGACACTGCCTGTGATGCAAATGCGCTCCTTGAGCGAAGGAAGCTTGTCAAGATAGTATTCCGTAAGCGCAAGGAGTGCGTCACCCGTGTCCTTTACATTGATGCCACCGTTATGCGCCTTGCCTGTCACGGGAATTGCACCCTTTAAGGTGGCATCGTTTACATAGTCCTCACCGCTTTGGCTCTCTCCCGTTAGGGCGAAAAAGAGGTCGCCGCTCTCACACTCGCGCGTATCGGTAGTTATGTACTCAATCATAGCGTCAAAGCACGGGGGCAGGGCGTTTGTCGCATGCGCAATTTCGGAGAGCGAGAGGGGGATAGCAAGCTTTACTCTCATATCCTTTTCCTCTCGTAAAGCGCATTCAGTACAATAGACCGCTCGTCAAAATTGTGTGTGCCGTCATTGTCGATTATATATCTTTCGTGCCCCTTGCCGACGATAGCAATTATATCCGACGGCATAGCGGTGGCTATCGCATATTCGATTGCGTCCTTTCGTTTTTCTATGACGGTAACAGACGCGCTGTCCTTGATTCCCGAGAGGATATTTTGCTTAATAGAATTAAAGTCCTCACTTCTGGAATTATCCTCTGTGAGTATAATTTTATCGGCGTATTTTTCCGCTATCGCTCCCATAATTGCGCGCTTGCTTTTATCTCTGTTACCACCGCAACCAAACACAAGAGTTATATTCTGCCCGCGATTTTTAGTCGAATTTACAAGTTTAAGCAAATTATCGAGCGCCTCTGCCGTATGTGCGTAATCAATTATAACGCACGGCTCGCGACTTATAACTTCAAGTCTGCCGTCTATTTTTTCAATATTGTTAAGCGCCTCTTTTACTATACACGGTCGAATACCGAGGGCTACCGCAGCCTTTGCCGCGCATAAGGAGTTATATACGTTGTAAGCACCGCCGAGCTTAAGATTAAGCTTAAAAATCATACCTGCCTCTTTATAAAAAAACTCTGTACCCCAAAGACCCGTTTCGGTAAGGGCTGTAACCGATGCATCGGCAGGCCTTATTACGCCTATAGAATATTTTTCGCATTTACAAGATTCGTATGCTCGCTCTGCATACTCGTCGTCAATATTAAATACCCCGATTTTGCAGCTGTCAAAAATAGAAAGCTTAGCTTTAAAATACTCTTCCTTATT
>JAZRFH010000055.1:0-15226 GCA_045661245.1 Eubacteriales bacterium
AGAATAACGGGTGCAAGCACCGCAACAATAAGCCGTGTCAGCCGTGCGCTTAATTACGGCAGCGGTGGATATGGGGTCGTGCTTGATAACAGAAACGGTAACAAAACCGATTACGAGAAGGTTTTAACAAGTGAGGAGAAAATTTCACTGCGCCTGCGTGAGCTTTACAGCTCGCACGGATTTAAGCAGTACAGAATGAGCAAGTTTGAGGAATACGACCTTTACGTTAAGAATAAGGACTTTCTTGTGTCCGACAGCATTATAACCTTTAACGATACAGACGGCAGGCTCTTAGCCTTAAAGCCCGACGTAACCCTCTCCATAATCAAAAACACAAGGACTGAGGGCGGTATTCTCAGAGCCTATTACAGTGAGAACGTATATAGAGCAGAGGGCGGCACGCGTTCCTTCCGTGAGATAATGCAGACGGGTGTTGAATGCATCGGCGATATAGAGCTAAAGGACGTTTTTACGGTGGTTTCAATGGCGTGCGAAAGTCTATCTTCCTTATCGGGAAATACTGTGCTTGAAATTTCGCATCTTGACGTTCTCTCGGCTATTCTCACATACCTCGGTATATCAGATGCGGGCAAGAAAAAAATCGTTGCCTACGTAAGTGAAAAAAACAGTGCAGGCGTTATGTCGGTGCTTGACGCTGAGGGTAAGGGCGCAGAGGCAAAACAGATGCTCTCCGAGCTGATTTCTTTACACGGTAGCAGGGAAACTGTGTTGCCCATACTGAAAAAGCTTGCACTAAACAAAGAAATCAGCCATTACGTAGACGAGCTTGCAGCACTACTTGATTATCTTGAAGAGAAGGGGCTTGGCGACAGGGTGTGCGTTGACTTCTCTGTAATAAACAACACAAGCTACTATAACGGTATTGCCTTTCGCGGCTTTGCTCTGGGTGCGGCACGTGAGGTATTGCTCGGCGGTCAGTACGATAAGCTGCTCTCGCGTATGAAGAGGGCGGGGCGGGGCGTTGGCTTTGCCGTTTACGTTGACGAGCTTGCAAGGCTCGGGTAAGGGGGTTATAATATGTTAAATATAGCACTTCCCAAGGGCAGACTCGGTGAGAAGGTTTACGCAATGTTTGCCTCTGCTGGCTATGAGTGCCCCTCGGTGCTTGAGCCCGGGCGCAGGCTTATATTTGAAAACAGCAAGGCAGGGGTCAGATATTTTTGGGTAAAGCCCTCTGACATTGCAATCTACGTTGAGCGCGGCGTTGCGGATATAGGTGTTTGCGGTAAGGATATTTTGCTTGAATACAAACCCGACGTGTATGAGCTTTTAGACCTCGGTGTCGGCGTATGCAAGGTTGCGGTTGCGGCAAAGCGCGGCTTCTCAGACGATAGAAACCGTACGCTTACCGTTGCAACTAAATTTGCGAATATCGCAGGGGCGTACTACTCGTCGCTCGGCCGCGATATTGATATCGTGCATCTTAACGGCTCAATTGAGCTCGCCCCTATTCTCGGCCTTTCCGACGTTATAGTCGATATAGTAGAAACGGGCGCAACTTTAAGAGAAAACGACCTTGAGGTTATAGAGGATATCGTTCCGATAAGCGCAAGGATTATAGCCTGCAAGGGCAGTTATGCCTTTAAAACGGCAGAAATATCGAAAATTGTTAACGGATTATCGGCAAAGAAGGAAAAGTAATGATACGCATTATTGATAAAAAGCTAAGTACGAGAGAAGAAATTTTTAACGTTCAGCTGAAAGCCCCCGACGTCAGCGGCACTGTAAAGGAAATAATAGAGAAGGTAAAGCGCGAGGGTGATGCGGCGTTATATTATTATAATGAAAAATTCGACAAGGCAAGCCTTAAGACACTTCGTGTAAGCGACGCGGAAATTGACGAGGCTATGAGCCTTGTTGAGGATAAATTTATAGAGGTTTTAAAGCTTGCGCGCGACAATATAACCGCATTTCACAAAATGCAGCTGCGTGAGGATTTTAAATTAGAGAAGAGCGGCGTTGTAATAGGGCAAAGAATTATACCCATTGAGCGCGCAGGTCTTTACGTTCCGGGCGGCACTGCGGCATATCCGTCGACCGTGCTTATGGATGCTATCCCCGCAAAAATCGCTGGCTGTGAGCGCATAGTAATGGTAACACCGCCGGGAAATGACGGGAAAATAAATCCCGTAATACTTGCCGCGGCAAAAATCGCAGGCGTTGACGAGATATATAAGGTGGGCGGTGCTCAGGCTATAGCGGCACTTGCTTACGGTACGGAGAGCGTGCCGAGGGTGGATAAAATCGTCGGCCCGGGTAACGCCTACGTTGCAGAGGCAAAGCGCCAGGTTTACGGCACTGTTTCAATTGATATGATAGCAGGGCCTAGCGAGATTATGATTATTGCAGACAAAACCTCGTCAGCGCGCCATATAGCCGCAGACCTCTTATCACAGGCAGAGCACGACAGAATGGCAAGCGCAGTTTTGGCAACCGATTCGCCCGAGCTTGCTTATGCTGTGAGTGAGGAGATTGAAAGGCAGATACCCGAGCTTTTACGCGCTGATATCGCAAGGGCATCGATAGACACAAACGGCAAGATTATTATAACCGACACTATTGACGAGGCAATAGACGTAGCTAACGCAATAGCGCCCGAGCATCTTGAAATCTCGCTTGACGAGCCCTTCTCAGCACTTGAAAAAATCAAGCACGCAGGCTCGGTATTCCTTGGTAAGAATTGTCCCGAGGCGCTTGGCGACTATCTGGCAGGCACAAACCACACCCTGCCTACAAGCGGCACTGCAAGGTTTTCAAGCCCTCTGTCGGTTGACGATTTTATAAAGAAAACACAGTATATATACTACGATAAGAGCGCACTTTCAGCCGTCGCGCGTGACGTTGAGTACTTTGCAAGCAAAGAGGGGCTTACAGCACACGCAAGGAGCGCAGTAATCAGGGTTGAGGATAACAAATGAGCAAATTTTTGAAGGAAAAATACAGAGCTCTTGCCCCGTACACACCGGGTGAGCAGCCGCAGGATAAAAAATATATAAAGCTCAATACAAACGAGAGCCCGTATCCCCCATCAAAAAAGGCGATAGAAGAGGCGGCAGAGGAGCTTTCAAGGAGTCAGCTTTACCCCGACCCCGATGCAACGAGGCTTATTGATACTTTGGCGCATACATACGGCGTGGGCCGAGAAAATATTATCGTCACCAACGGCTCAGACGAGGTTTTAAACTTTGCATTTATGGCGTACTGTGACGAGAATACACCCGCAGTATTCCCCGATATAACCTACGGCTTTTACAAGGTGTTTGCCGATATAAACAGAGTTCCTACGAACGTGATAGCTTTGAAAGAGGATTTAACTATTGATATTGACGAATATATAAAGGCAAAGGGAACGGTAATTCTTGCAAATCCCAACGCACCTACCGGCATAGCACTGCCTATATCAGAAATAGAAAGATTGGTTTTGTCGGACAGGGAAAGGATTGTAGTAATAGACGAGGCTTACGTAGATTTCGGTGCAGAAAGTGCAGTGGGTCTTACGAAAAAATACGATAATCTCTTAATTACAATGACCTTTTCAAAATCGCGCTCTATGGCAGGCGCACGTCTTGGCTTTGGAATAGGCTCAAAGGCTTTAATAGAGGACCTATCAAGAATTAAGTATTCGACAAACCCCTATAACGTAAACAGGGCAACCGCCGCTATGGGTGTCGGTGCGCTTTTGGATAAGGAATATTTCGATAAAAATATTGCACAAATTAAAAGCACGCGTGCCGAAACCGAAAAGGCACTTACCGGTCTTGGATTTGAGTTAACCCCATCCCGTGCTAACTTTTTGTTCGCAAAAAGTGAAAAAATTGCGGGTGAGGAGCTGTATTTAAAGCTTAAGGAGCGCGGCGTTCTCGTGCGTCACTTCAAGTCTGCACGCATAGCAGATTACGTAAGAATTACGGTTGGCGCACCCGAAGAAATGCAAGCTCTTGTTTACACAGTTAAAGAAATTTTAGAGGAGAAAAAATATGAGAACAGCTGAAAGCGTAAGAAAGACCTCGGAAACGCTCGTTAAGGTATCTCTTAACCTTGACGGCACGGGCAAATCCGAAATAAATACAGGCTCGGGATTTCTCGACCATATGCTCAATCTCTTTGCACGCCACGGCGGCTTTGACCTCACCGTGTACTGCGAGGGCGACCGCGAGGTAGATTATCACCACACAACAGAGGACGTAGGTATACTGCTCGGTAAGACGTTTGCCGAGGCTCTTGGGGATAAATGCGGCATTAACAGATACGGGGATATAATTCTGCCGATGGACGAGGCACTCGTTATGTCAGCCGTTGATTTTTCGGGTAGGGGCTATTATGCAAGCGTCTTTGACATCAAGGCCGCTAAGGTTGGTGACTTTGACACAGAGCTTACAGACGAATTTTTTGCGGCGTTTGCAATGAACGCGGGCTGCAACCTGCACATACGCCAGCTTGCCGGTACAAACGCGCACCACATAATCGAGGCAGCGTTCAAGGCTTGCGCGCGCAGTATGCGCCACGCGTGTGAAATAGACAGGCGCTTTTCTGATACAATCCCCTCAACCAAGGGCGTGCTTTAAGAGGTAATAATGATAGCAATTGTTGATTACGGTGTGGGCAATCTCTTCTCGCTTAAGTGCTCGTTTGCAAAGCTCGGCATAGAGGCAGAGCTTACGTCCGACCCCGACGTGATAAGGGCAAGCGATAGGATAATTCTCCCCGGTGTCGGTGCTTTCGGTGACGCGGCAGAAAAGCTTGTAGCCTCTGGTCTTGATAAGGTAATTAAAAGCGAGGCAGTTATGGGCAAGCCCTTACTCGGAATTTGTCTTGGTATGCAGCTTTTATTTGAGGGCGGCTACGAGTACGGATTTACTCCGGGTCTTGGGCTTTTAAAGGGTACTGTAAGACCTATCTCGGAGATTGTTCCCGAGGGCTTGAAAATTCCGCATATGGGTTGGAATGCACTTGATTTCGTAGGTGAGAAAAACGAGCTCTTTAAGTATATTGAAAACGGGGATAACGTATATTTCGTTCACTCGTTCTCGGCAAGAGATTGCGAGGGTAGCGTTATAGCCACCGCAGAATACGGCACTGACCTATGCGCCGCAGTAGCCAGAGGCAACGTTTACGGGTGTCAATTCCACCCCGAAAAGAGCGGTGATACCGGCCTTAATATTCTCCGCGCATTTTGCGAGCTTGGAGGGGTAAAATGAAGATATTTCCGGCAATAGATTTGTACGGCGGCCGTGCAGTCCGTCTTTATAAGGGTGACTATAATCAAATGACCGTGTATTCGGATAAGCCCGAAGAGGTCGCGCGCGAATTCAAGCGCCTCGGTGCTACGCATCTGCATCTCGTTGACCTTGAGGGTGCGAGGGACGGCGGCGTGCCCAACCTTGAGGTGGTAAAGAAAATTGTTTCCGAGTGCGGTATGTTTTGCGAGCTTGGCGGCGGTATACGCAGCCTTGAAGTTATAGAAAAGTACCTATCGGTGGGTGTTGACCGTGTAATTCTCGGCACGGCGGCGGTTACGGACAGGCAGTTTTTACTTGACGCTCTCAGACTTTACGGTGATAAAGTGGCCGTAGGCGTTGATATTCGTGACGGCAGGGTTGCCATTAAGGGCTGGACAGAAACATCTATGCTTGACGCCTTTGAGTTTTGCCATGAGCTTGAGGGGCTTGGAGTATCTACCGTAATATGCACGGATATTTCTAAGGACGGTGCTATGAAGGGCACAAACCGCGAGCTTTATGAAAGACTCTCGCGTGAGCTTTCGCTGAATATCGTTGCTTCAGGCGGTGTATCGAGCCTGTCGGACGTGCAGGCGCTCGCTAAGCTTGGGCTTTACGGCGCGATTGTTGGCAAGGCGTATTATATAGGTGCAATTTCACTAAGTGAAGCGATAAGGATAGCAGAATGATAACTAAAAGAATAATCCCGTGCCTTGACGTTAAGGACGGCAGGGTTGTAAAGGGTGTGAATTTTGGCGGTCTGTCGGACGTGTCAAGCCCTGTAGAGCTTGGCAAATATTATTCCGACTCCGGTGCCGACGAGCTTGTTTTTTACGATATTACCGCGTCAAGTGAGGGGCGTGCGCTGTTTTCAGACATTTTAACCGAGGTTGCGCGTAACATATTTATCCCCTTAACCGTCGGCGGCGGTATAAATACGCTTTCTGATTTTGATAGGGTACTAAAATGCGGTGCCGATAAGGTAAGCGTAAACTCGGGCGCAATAAAAAACCCCTCGCTGATAAGCGAGGCGGCAAAGAGATACGGCAATCAGTGCGTGGTTTTGTCTGTTGACGTAAAGCGTGTAAACGGTAAATTTACGGTTTTTGCCAAGGGCGGCAGAGAAAATACGGGCATTGATGCGCTGGAGTGGATAAAGCGCGGTGTAGATATGGGCGCGGGTGAGATAGTGCTCAATTCCATAGATACAGACGGTGTTAAGCGCGGCTTTGACCTTGAAATGCTTAGGGCTGTATCAGAGCTTGTTTCCGTGCCGATTATTGCGTCGGGCGGTGCAGGATGTATAGAGGACTTTGTTACGCTGTTTAAAACTCTGCCGAAGGTCGATGCGGGTCTTGCGGCATCAATATTCCATTTTGGCGAGGTAAAAATCCCCGAGCTTAAGATGTGTCTATCACAAAACGGTATTAAGACGAGAATAAAGTGAGGTAAATATGATAAATATAAACGAGCTTAAATTTGATAAGGACGGGCTTATTCCCGCGATAATAGTAGATGCTGTCAGCAAAAGGGTATTGACTCTTGCTTATATGAATAAGGAAAGCCTTGAAATCACGCTTTCGCGCGGTCTTACCTGCTTTTTCAGCCGTTCAAGACAAGAGCTTTGGCTAAAAGGGGAAACCAGCGGCAACTACCAGCACGTAGTGTCAATTACCGCAGACTGTGACAAGGATGCGCTTGTAGTCGTGGTAGAGCCCGACGGGCCTGCCTGCCACCTCGGCACAACAAGCTGCTTTGAAAACCCCGTATATCAGTCAGACGAGCTTACCGAATTTTCTTACGAGGGGCTTTTCAGTCTTATTGAGGGCAGAAAAACCGAGAAAAAGGAAGGCTCATATACCACCTACCTTTTTGAAAAGGGCAGGGATAAAATACTTAAGAAAATCGGCGAGGAGTGTACAGAGGTCGTAATCGCGGCAAAGGGCGACGATAAGCGTGAAACCGTATACGAAATTGCAGACCTTGCATATCACACTATGGTGCTTATGATTGAAATGGGTATATCTCTTGAGGATATCCACCGCGAGCTTGCGTCACGCCACGTGATAGATAAAAAGGTAAAGCAGGAGAAAATGACCTGATAATAAGTCAAAATAAAAAAGGTGAGAGTGCGGCTGTGTTTCGCTTATCTCACCTTTTTTGTTTAATATAATCCTGAAGAAATAAGAGTATCTATCGTTTGACCCTTTTGTACGCTTACAGAGCCGTGGTCTGTGGTATAGGTCTTCGCCTTTGATGCCCATGTATCGGTATTAAAGGAGTTGGCGGTTGATATAAGAGAGTTACCGTCGTAATTGTTGGTCGTCGCAGTACCCTCGTAAAGAGGTGAGAGCTGATACCACTTGCCGTTAGCATCGGTTGTAAATACTGCGGCGTAAACAGTGATAGAGCTACCGCCGCTACCAAACAAAAGTCTGTCTGCAGGTATATCGTCGGGCGTCAGATAAATCGTCATTTCACATCCGGCAGTCTTAACCGAGCCGTTTGTGTTGTATATATTAGTGCCTGAGTTGTCGTTTCCGTCAAGCGGCTCACGCTTGATAATTGCCGTAACCTGCTTAGCCTCACCGTCACCTATCTGCAAAACGAGGTAATTCATAATCTCGTCGGTAAACAGGTCATTTACAATCTCGGTATCAGCACTGTCTGCACCTACAACGTTACCGATATAGGTCTCGTTTGCACGCCTTGAGCTTTGGTCCATGTTCTCAATAAGAACTTCAAACGCACCGCCTATGGCATCGTCGTTAAGTATTTCGGTAAACTTCTCAAGCACGTTGTTTACAACGATGTTACCCGCATCATTTTTGTTGGGTACGAACTGATAGTTAATTACCGAGTTTAAAACTCTGTTGCTGATTTGCGAGGTGTTTTTGTACGAGAAGGTTACGGTAAAGGTAACGGTCTCACCGTTTTTAAGCTCGTATTTCGGGGTAATACCCGATACTGCTGCAACAATGTTTTTATTGTCATAAGCATCGTCAGCCCAAACCATCTTATCGTAATAATAGGTGTAGCCGGAGTTATTGAAAACCGTAATAGTAAATTTTTCCTGTGATGATGCCGCAGTGCCAAGCTGTACGCGACTGCTGTGCACCGTGTTCTGGAAGGAGTTTGAAATTGCGCCCTCCGTAAGCGGCGTTACCTTTAAAATAACGAGCCCCTCGGGCGGATTAGCGTTTACACTGCCCGTGATTGTCAGTCTGTCGGTAATATTTGCGTAGCCAAAGCAGCTGAAAGCAAAAACGGAGAATAAAGCGAGCATAGAAAGAATTTTTGTAAGTCTTTTCATAGCCTTAATTTATCCTCCGTTTCCAAAAGCATATCCTTATTCGGAAAGTGCCTTTTCAAGCTTGCGTTTTACAACGCCTATAATTTTCTTTAATGGATGGCTCAGCGTGTCGGGGTCAATCACGTGGTTGCCGTGAGCTATTGCCGCCTTGCGTATAACCTCCTTATCCCTTGCCGCATCACGTGTAGGTACAAGCACTATGTCGCCGTCAGCAAGCTTCTCTCCGTTCGGGTCATAGCGATAAATCTTGTTCTTGTGTGCGCGCTCGGGCCATACAACGCCAACAACCTCAACACCGGGGTGCTCGGGCGTTTCGTTATATTCCGCATCAATCTCGTCAACAAAGTCAATGCTCTCAAGCTCGGCCGTCGGCTCAGCGATAGCCTCCTCAAGCGCCTCAATATCAACGTCCTTTTCAAGAATAACCTCAACCTTGTCGGCAATTGACGCGGGGGCCATATTTCTTAAGGGCTTTAGCATCTCTTCTACGTTAAGCTTTCTTACAACCGTATTCTCGTCAATCACGATGCCATCGGGCATAATAACCTTAACAAGCTCGCGGTCAACAAGGTCCTCTGTGGACTCGTAAGGCATACGGTAGTCCTCGGTAGGCATCGCGCCTTCCTTAATCTCGTTCTTCGCCATAACCTCACGGATAAGCTCAAGAGCTGTCTTTAGATGCTTTTCGCTCTTTATCTTAAGCATAATCGGCACGCCGTCAAGCTTCGGCTTATCGCCAACGTAGGTGTACTTGTATTTTTCCTGACTGTATTCCTCGGGGTTAAGTCCGAGATAAACCTGTAATGCCGTGCCCTTGATGTTGAGCTTAGCACACTGAATTCTGCCCTTGTTAAAGGACTCAAATGCCCAGCTCGTTCTTGCTTTCACTCCTTTGTAGGAGAGCAGGGTGTTCTTAAGCACTGTGTAATATCCCTGTAGCTCGTCGCCTGCTTGAATAAGCCTTGACATAAACGACGTTCTGTAACGGATATGTACTATCTGGTCGTTTACAAGCCTTATGCCGTCGTCAGCACCTATATTCTCAAGCGAGAGCAAAATCTCGGGTGTAATGTCGGGTACTATAACAGTGGGCTCTTGGGGTGCTTCCTCTGCTGCGGGCGCCTCTTCAACTGCGGGAGCTTCTTCGACTGCAGGAGCCTCTTCTACAACGGGAGTTTCCTCTATAACGATAATTTCTTGCATTACGGGAGCTTCCTCGGTTATGGGGGCTGCCTCTTCCTTTGTGCCGTAAAGCTCGTCGTAATTATCAACGCGTATCTCAAATACGTAAAGCAGATTTGTGCTTGTGGGTATCAAGAACTTGGTTGCCGTCTGGTCCTCATTCTCGCTCATAAGTATCGGTGACTGTATCGTATCTCTTATGCCCAGCATATCACCAAATGAGTCTACGGACAGCACCTGGTAGCCGTCAAAATTAAACTGAGTATTGATTTTTTGTATGTACGACTCGTATGCCGATACAATTCTCTTTACTCTTATGCTATAGTTAATATCGTCGTTTCTCGTAAGGTAGATAAACGCAATAAGTATTACGACGAGTATCAAGAACAGTATAGCGAGGGATATTGCCGCATTCAAGAACATTTCTTCATTGATGCCGCTCTTAACTGCAAGCACCTTCTGTTCACCCGATACGCCCTCTTGTGTGTTAATGGAGAAGGTGGTTTCGGTAAGAGGTACGTTTACAGCAATAGAATAGCTGTTAGATGCACTCTCTTCAAACTTATCACTGCTGCCCGTAACGTCAATATACATTACAACGGAGAGCATGCTCTTAACGTCACGCAGCTGATACTGCCTTATAAGAGCGAGAGCTGTGTTATTGTAGCTTTCAAAGTCTATCGTAACCGTTTTACCAAGCTCAAGCTTCTCGCCGCTGTTATGTATACCGCCCGTTGTGGGTACTATATTGGTAACGGGGTCGTAGATGGGCAGGGAATTATTCTTGTCGATAATTTCAAGAATTGCGTCAACTCTGTAGGAGTAGGAGTATGAAACGTCTGTTTCCATTTCCATCCTGTAGTTAAACGCTAGCTCAAGGTTCTTGACAAGCTCTGAAATATAGCTTTGTCCCTCACCGAGCCACTCGTCGTAGCTTTCTGTCGGCTCATACTGCACCTTGTAATCAACGTCGCCCTTCTCGGTATATTCAATATAGTAGGTCTGATTGAGCTTGCGGTATGTCAATAGAGAGAACACCGTGGCAATAAGTACAAGCACAAGCAGTGCCGACTGTATTACAATCCACTTTTTTCTCTGCTTTTTGTAATTTTGCCTCTTTATCTTTTCGTTTTCGGACATCTCGCTCTCCTTTCTTAGGGCTGATTAAATTTAAGGGTATCTCGCATCCATATAGTTGGGTACCCGATGTAAGGCAGCTTAAAATGGCAAATGCCGATAATATCGGATGCGGTAACGTAACCCGTGTCCATATCCTCGTTAGCATCGCCCTTGGTGTAGTATCTGTACTGCGAGTTTATTTTCTTTATATCAACAACTCGGTGCACGGTGCGCCTGCCGTCCTTCTCAAATACTATTATGTCGCCAAGCTCAATCTGCTCGCCGTCATAGCGCTCGTAAATAATTGCGTCACCCTTGTCAATCTCGCCCGTCATACTCTCGGTTGCAATAACCAGTGTGCCGTACTTAAATTCACAGGATATAAGCATTACAACGCAAATCATAAAAGCTATCACTGCAGCACCGGGCACAAATCTCAGCCTACTCTTCTTTTTCTTCGCGTATCTTGTCTTTTTCGTGTAAAGCAAGTCAATAAACGCGTAGATTATAAGCGGGAAAAAGAGTCTGATAAATGCCAGAATTGCCGCGGGTGCCGCGGGTACGTACCTGAATACGTAAAGGTACATAACCGTGATAAGCCTGTATGCTATATTCGGGTACATACCGTATCTCTTAGAGATAAAGTGATAGAGAATATTACCTGTCACCGAAGGGAAAATTACAAGGCCAAATAGGTCCATAAACAGGTTAAAGCTGAATATTCTGCCCGTATCTCCAAGCGCAATAACGTCGGCCAGCACCGATGCCGCAAATATAAGCACCGTGCCGCAGCGCACGTTTTGAGCTACGAATATATTTCTTATGATTTCCGTTGAAACGATTATAGTGCTGATTGGTATGATATACTCCCATACCGTGGATAGCCCCGTCTGCATTGAGCGCGCAAATCCGAATGCAAAGCCCGTCAGGTAGTAGAGCATCACGTAAAGCAGGGCAGATACGCCTACTATCATAAGCACCTGCCTTGAGAAAATGGAGTGTATCGCCCGTTTTTTGATAAACGTGTGGGTCAGCAGTGCCGCAAGGGGCAACAGAATTGCAGCAATTATCCTATTGCCCTCTTGGGGAATAAACAGCACTGTTGTGAGAATAGCGGTATAAACTATCGCAAAGGCTATAACAAGTCTTTTGTCTTTGGTCATACCGCTATCCTCCTAAGTAAGATTTTTAGAAATTAGTCAACGGTTGTTGCAGTAATTTCAAGGTCGTAAAGACCTGTGAAAGCACCTGTTGTGGGGGGTGTAACACCTGCTGCAAGCTTAACGGTAACTACTACCGTGCACTCGCCGTTCTTTGCAGCTACGTTCGTACCGTTGTTAATAACGTAGGTTACGTCGAAGCTCTTGTTAGAAAGCGAGGGGTTCTCGGTAGTGTTGTTCTCGCCTGCCTTGGTAGCTTCAACGGTGATGTTAGCTACGTGGTCAGAGTAGTTTGCGATGGTGAAGGTAAAGATTACCTCGTCATCAGATGAGTTAAGGCTCTTTACGTTGAATGAAGCTCTGTCAGGGCTTGTGCTGTCAACGTGTGCAGAGTCAATGTAAGAACCGGATTCGGAGCCCTTTGTAACTACAGCCTCAGTGAAGTAAATCTTCTCGTCGAAGCCTACCTCTGCACCTGCTGCAGTAACCTCCATGTTACCGGTAACAACTAATAGGTCGGTCAATGCTGCGTAACCGACGCTGAGTGTGAGCACCGCAATAAGCATAAATGCTACTACGGCAATCCTTCTCTTTTTCATAGAGAATCTCCTTTTCTAAAAAAGATTTTTTCAGCTCAAAAGCCCATAAAAATACGGGCGCTTACATATACGCGTATGCGATATGATATTTAATTATAATACGATATTTTAAAAATGTCAAGTAAATAGCTCCATTTTTTCCATTTTAACGGAAAATAACCTGAAAAAGGGCTGAAAATCGACACGGGTAAGAGAAAAATCAAACAAAACGCAAAAAACTGAAAAATAAAAAAGCTCCGTGATTTCTCGCAGAGCTTTTTACCCTTATATTCTTGTAAACCTTATAAAATTTGCTATCCGTGTCGTTTTTTGCCCGATATCTCTGCAAGCTCGGGCTTAAGTCCAAGCCTTGATATTATCTCTGTCCCATACCTTGTCCTTGGCATTCAGCATACCCGTGGTTGAGCAAACGGTGTATTCGTGCATTTTTTTACACCCGTCCGCTTGTATGAGAGATGCTCGGAAATCGGCAAAAAGTCGGCATCCGTGTCAAGTTTTTCGCTCTTTTTATCACGGTAAAGCTGAAAAAACGTGTTGTAGCTCTGCTTCTGTATTCCGGTGATTTCGTAAAGTCTTTGTGGCGATTTAAGCTCAGCTGCCTCCTCGGGCATACTCAGCGTGATAGCCCCTTTTGTTTAGTTTAGAAGCTTCAACACGCAAAAATAATTATTTGCGCGTATTTAATTGACAAAGGCAATATTTTGTGCTATAATATTGCGGATTGCATTTATGAAAGGGGGAGAGTGACTGTGATTGAAGAGTTTGTACGCAAGCCTTCGGGTATAGAGGCCTTTTTTATTGACCTTGATGCTTGCGGGTGTAATATGACGTTCCATTTTTATCTTGAAGTAGACAAAAAGCCCGATGCGGACCTTTTGAACGCTACAATGAAAAAAATGCTGGAAACTCATAAGGGCATAAATATGAAGTTTTACCGCAACTCATGGTACACTTCTTTATATGTTCCCGAGTGCCGAGTTATCGAGGTTGAGGGTGAGGACGTTACGGGCTATAAGGTTTGCCATCTCGATTTCCGTAAGCATACCGTTGCGCTTAATATTCTGCACGTGCCAAAAACAGATGCATGGTATCTGCGCTTTGATTTCTTCCACGGCGTTGCAGACGGCTTAAGCGGAGTTCAGTTTGTATATAATTTCTTTGACGTTCTTAACGGTCGCGAGCTTCCCGAGGTTGACTTTACTGTAAAGAACTACTCCTTGGAGGTGGACGCTGAAGCTCCGGATTGCAGCTGTGAGCATCAGGCCTTTACCGTGCTTCCGAAGTGTGAGCCCAGTGGTTGGAGCACTGCTAAAGACGGCACTGCCGTTACAGCCGTTGTCAGCTGTGCAAAGCCTATTCGTTGTGCCGCTGCGCGTTTTTCTGAAATTATAGGCAGCTATTTTGGCGGAAAAAGTGCAAAAATGATAGTTCCTGTTAACGTAAGAAAGTACGTGGAGAAAATCAATGCTGCAAAAACAATGTTCGGCAATCTTTTCGTACCCATGCTCGTGGACGTTAAGTCATGCAAATCCTGGTCACATTTACACGGTAAGATAATTGACTTTGTCAAGCATAAGTCGCGTCTTAAGCGCGTTGCAAAGAATTTGAAAATATACTGCAGATTTCCCACAAAGCTTCGCCAGTTTGTTATTCGCCTCGCTATTCCCATCGTTATGTCCAGCAAGAAATTTATCTATTGCGCTTTGGTTTCCAGCCTCGGCAAGATAGATAACGAAAGACTGACGAGCAACGGCTTTAACGTTAAGGATTATTTAGTAACTTTTGAGTCGTTTCCGTTTACCGCATTTTCGGTTATCACGTTGCAGTTTATGGATAAGACTAACACGTCGGTTTCCTGGCACAGCGGCCGTGTTTCAACCAATATCGCACAAAGCGTTATAGGCGATATCGTTAAAAGCTTTGAGATGCCAATGCCTCAAGAGCAAATGTAAATAATATTAAAGACATAGAATTGAAATGATATAATCCCCTTAGTGTAGCCTCGAAGCCTTTTTGTTTTTCGAGTGCCTATTCTAAGGGGATTATATCATTTGAAGCCCTGCTATTTTTTTAAAAATATTTAATTTGGTAGTAGTGCCGTCCGCAGGACAAAAGAGAAGCCGTTTTCCATGCGTTAGTGTGGTAAACGGCAGGGAAGAGCAGAGAGTCGCCTTTTAGTTTTCCATATTTCAATGCGAAGTGTTGTAATGTCGGAAACTCGAACGGTATGGGTGGTTTTTGTTGCGGAGATGGGGTTCTCGCTTTATGACCTACCGCAACAGTCGCATAGTCGCATAGCTTCGCCTTCGCAAGTCTGCGGCTCGCTCCGCTCGTTGCTCGGCGGTGTCTCACGTTGTAAAAACGATACTCAATCGTTTTTACTTGTTCGCAGGCTATTCGCCCTTAGGTCGCAGGGCGACCTCGCACTTATAACCTCAAAGGTCATGCGGCACAGAGCCGCCCCCGCAACCAAAAAAGAAAAAATTCAGTCACCCGAAAGGGTAACTGAATTTCTTTGGTTGCGGAGATGGGATTTGAACCTCATGACCTTCGGGTTATGAGCCCGACGAGCTGCCAGACTGCTCCACTCCGCGATATAAATGGTGCCGGAAG
>JAZRFH010000056.1:0-27957 GCA_045661245.1 Eubacteriales bacterium
AAAGGCGAAATACCTCTTTATGATGCGTACTGTGTACATTTTTAATTTATGAAAACAGCGTGCATCATATTTATGCAGAGACCTGTGAGAAGTGGCTCAAGAGCGTAGCTCTTGAATCCGCTTCGCATATCCCACCCGAAGATCGACAAGCTCGCTTGTCAGGCGCAGGGTGCGGATATATTCGCCAAAGGCGAAATACCTCTTTATGTTGCGTACTGTGTACATTTTAAAATTGCGGAATTTTGGTAGAACCTATCTATCAACCGCACACTAGTATATCACAACTAAAAGCTTTTTGCAAGATATTTTTTTACTTTTTAGATAATTTAATTGTGATATAGCTTTTTAGTCTGATATTTAGGCTCGCAGGAGAGGTGAATACCGAGCTTGCGCATAGTATTAACGTCTACCTGTGAGAGAATAACGGTGGAATGCGCCTCAGCATTCTTAAGCTCAGATATTACCGACATAGCGCGCGCGGCAGATGGGCTGTTGACCGCGGAAATAGCGAGTGCAATAAGCACCTCGTCTGTATGAAGGCGCGGATTATGGTTACCGAGATGTTCGGTCTTTAATACCTGTATCGGTGCAAGAATCTCAGGAGAGATAATGTCCTCTTCCTTATCAATTCCCGCAATAGCTTTAAGTGCATTCAGGAGTGCGGCGCTTGATGCACCGAGCAGATTTGAGGTTTTACCCGTTACGATTCTGCCGTCGTTAAGCTCAATAGCAACGGCGGGGTTGCCCGTAGCCTCTGCCTTATCAAGTGCGGCAGTAACAGCAAGGCGGTCTATAATCGGGTCGCAGGCTACCTTACGCATAAGTAGCTCAATCTTTTCTACCTCAACTTCACTGCCTGAGCCGTCTCTGACTCTGCAAAGCGCTGAATAATATCTTCTTATAATCTCCTGCTTAGCGGCGGCACAAACGGCAGAATCGTCATATATACAGTTACCTGCCATATTAACGCCCATGTCTGTAGGAGATTTATATGGGCACTCACCGAGAATATGCTGGAGCATAGCGCGCAGGACTGGAAAAACCTCAACGTCACGGTTATAGTTTACCGCAAGAGCCGAATATGCGTCAAGGTGGAACGGGTCAATCATATTAACGTCCGCAAGGTCTGCGGTAGCCGCCTCGTAGGCTATATTTACGGGGTGATTAAGCGATATATTCCAAATCGGGAAGGTCTCAAACTTAGCATAACCCGATTTTACACCCCTTTTATTCTCATGATATATCTGAGAAAGACAGGTAGCCATCTTGCCCGAGCCGGGGCCGGGGGCGGTGACTATTACAACAGGTCTGGTTGTTTCAATATATTCATTCTGACCAAAGCCAGAGTCTGACACAATATATTCAATATTTGAGGGGTAGCCATCTATTGCATAATGCTTATATACCTTTATACCCAGCTTAATAAGCTTCTGCATAAACGCATCAGCCGCGGGTGAGGATTTATAACGTGTCATAACCACCGAGCCTACGTAAAGGCCGTATCCGCGGTATGCGTCAATAAGACGCAAAACGTCAAGGTCATAGGTGATACCGAGGTCGCCCCTAACCTTATTCTTTTCTATATCGCCTGAGTTGATTGCTATGACAATCTCCGCCTCGTCTGCAAGCTCTATAAGCATCTTAACCTTACTGTCAGGTGCAAAGCCCGGCAGAACACGCGAAGCGTGAAAATCGTCGAAGAGCTTACCGCCAAACTCAAGATAAAGCTTCTCACCAAAGAGGGATATTCTCTCCTTGATTTTCTGTGACTGCAGCTTTAAATATTTATCATTGTCAAATCCCTGTAAGAACACGGTAAGTCACCTCGATTCAAATATAATGATAATATTCTACCACAATGCTTTCTTTATTTCAAGAGAGAAATCAAATTTATATTGAAAAAAAAGGACTGTTGTAATATAATATAATTACCCGTGGAAGGAGTGAATTACAGTATGGATAACAATAATTACGAAAATCCGACAAACGACGGTATATATAGCGATGCTATTCCTCTCACTCGCGAGGCACTCGGACTGCCAAGCGGTGACAAGGAAGCTTTTAAAAAAGCATCGTCGCGCTCACATCTATCACTGTTTTTATATCTGATTATCACATACGTTGTATCAAACGCAATTTCAATTTTTGCACTTGTAATATGCAGGATAACAGAAAACGCTGAGCTGTACACCTTTTTGACCGGCACTACGGCAGGACTCTTAATAAGCTCGGTTGCTCAGTATGCGGTAGCCTTCCCTCTCGCTGTCTTGCTGATGCGCTTATTCTCCAAGCCCAGAAAATACGAGAAAAGCAAGCTTAAGATAGGCGAGGTGCTGATGCTTTTTGTAATAGCCGAGGCTTTTATGATTATCGGCTCAATGATAAGCAACGCCTTAGCTGGAATAATTGGCGGTCTTTTTAACTTTACCCCGTCAAACTCTGTAGAAACTATAGTAAATGACGTGCCCGTATGGCTTATCTTTATCGTTATGGTAATCTTAGCACCGATAGCCGAGGAAATTATATTCAGAAAGCTTCTGATTGACAGAATCGGGCATTTTGGCGACGGCTGGGCTATAGTTATCTCTGCCTTGGCATTTGCGCTTATACACACCAATATCTATCAGTTTATCTACGCGCTTATGGTAGGTCTTGTTTTCGGCTATATCTACACGCGTACGCGCGACGTGAGATATACAATAGTAATGCATGCGCTGCTTAATTTTCTCGGCTCGGTGGTTGCGTTATTTGTACAAAGGTCTACTGACAGACTTTTCACGTTTTTGGAAAGCGGTACCGAGATTGCAACCGAAATTGACCCGAGGCTTATACTTGACTTACTTATAGTTGGCATTTACTCGACCCTGCAGTACGGAATGCTGCTTGCAGGCATCGTGCTTGCCGTCATTTATATTTCACGCAAAATGGTTATACTCTCCGAGAGCGCGGGAACCTTAAAAATGAAGGAAACTGTGTTAAAATCGGCTTTACTTAACCCAGGAGCAATTTTGTTTTACGTGCTGTGCATTATCCTCTCTGTAATCTCACTGTTTTTAGGAGGCTGAATGTCTACCCTTTTTACCGAATATGCAAAGAGCATTGAAAATACAGTGCCGCACTCCTATTACCCAAGACCCTCGCTTAAGCGCGACTCGTTTATATACCTTAACGGCGAGTGGGAATACGGGGAGAGTGACATCTGTGAAGAATATATTTATACAGAAAAGATTTTAGTACCATTTGCGCCCGAGAGTGCTTTATCGGGTATAGGTCGCACACCGCGCGAATATATGCATTACAGACGCACCTTTGTGCTTGACGATACGTTTAAAGACTTGCGAGTGCTTCTGCACTTTGGCGCGGTGGACCAGGAATGTACGGTAGTTATAAACGGCAAGCAGAAATTTGAGCACAAGGGCGGCTACCTGCCCTTTGAATTTGATATAACCGATGCAGCGGTAATCGGGCAGAACGCAATCGAGGTGCACGCGTGCGACCTGCTTGACAAAAAATACCCTTACGGCAAGCAGACGAAAAAGCGCGGCGGAATGTGGTACACGCCCGTATCGGGTATATGGCAGAGCGTTTGGCTTGAGATTGTGCCCGAAAATTATATACAAAAGCTTAAGATAGATACCGAATGCGGCAGAGTAATGCTGACTGTTACGGGCGGATATGAAGAGAAGACGGTAACGCTTGACACGGGCGAGTGCTTTTATTTTACAGGCGACAGCTGTGACATAACACCTAAGGACGCGAGGGTTTGGTCGCCCGAGAGCCCTAACCTTTACACCTTTACCCTTAAGTCGGGTGAGGATTTTGTAGAGAGCTATTTTGCTATAAGAGAAATAGGTGTAACCGAAGAGGGCGGCTTAAAGCGCATAACCCTTAACGGTAAGCCTTATATTTTCAACGGCTTACTAGACCAAGGATATTACCCCGACGGAATTTTTACACCCGCGACTGTCGACGCATACCTTGACGACATAAGGCTTGCAAAATCGCTTGGCTTTAATATGCTGCGCAAGCATATCAAGCTTGAGCCCGAGATATTTTATTACCTATGCGACAAAGAAGGTATAGCCGTTTTTCAAGATATGGTAAATAACGGCTCATACTCGTTCTTGCGTGACACTGCCCTGCCAACTATCGGCTTACAGCGGTTGCCAGACAGATTTCTGCATACAGAAAAGGAAAGCCGCAGAATATTTGAAGAATCGATGCTACAAACGGCAGACTACCTCTACAACCACCCGAGTGTAGTTTACTACACGATATTCAATGAGGGCTGGGGGCAGTTTTGTGCAGACAAAATGTATAAAAGGCTAAAGGATAAGGACGGCACGCGAATAATTGATGCAACCTCCGGCTGGTTCAGACGTAAAGAAAGCGACGTTGACTCACGCCACGTATATTTTAAGAGGCTTAAGGTCTTTAAGGCTGACAAAAGGCCTGTGGTAATCAGCGAGTTTGGTGGCTACTCTTATAGAGTAGAGGGCCATCTTTTCAGTGAAAAAAATTACGGCTACCGACTATGCGGCAGCCGCGAGGAATATGAAAAGGAGCTTTACGAGCTATACCTTAGTGAGGTATTGCCTCTTGTAAAAGCGGGTGCATCAGCCTTTGTTTACACACAGCTTAGTGACGTTGAGGACGAAACCAACGGACTTATAACCTACGACAGGCGCGTGATAAAGGTAACGCCAGAAAGATGCCGCGAGGTTATGGAAAAGATAACTCGAGCATAATTTTTATGGGATAATGAGCTGTTAGCTTACGTTATCCCTTTTTTAATTGAGCAAGGCTATTGCAAGGTTAAGATAGCCTGCAAATGCAACCCATAAGCAATACGGGAGCATAAGAATGCCTGCTATACGGTTTATTCTGAAAAAGCTGACGGTTGTGGCAATTATGAGCGCGAGCAAAATTAAGAGCCATAAAAAAGCAATGCCGTACCACTGAAAATTAAAGAATATAATAGACCAGAAGAAATTAAAGAAAAGCTGTAAGCCGTAAAGTATAAGAGCACGGCTTGTTTGCGCCTGCCCGGCACGGGAATGTATAACGAGGTAGGACGCTATACCCATCAGGATATAAAGCACCGTCCAAACAATGGGAAAAAGGAAAGCGGGCGGTGATAACGGCGGCTTATTTATAAGTGCAAAGCTACGCGTGCCCTCCATTGTTAAGAGTGCCGATAGACCGCCGACAGCCAACGGAATAAGTATACAGAATATAAGAGTTTTCCATTTAATTTTCATACAGATGTCCTTTCTTGGGCTATGCCCTTCTCTGTTTGTTTATCTATATGCCCAAGCTCGTTATAATATGAAAAATAGCTCATTTTTGTGAATAAACAATATTTTCCCCGTCAATAGTAAGCGTAACACAAAAAGGAGAAAAACTATGAACAAGTTAATTTACACGGTGGTGCTTATTTTAGCAATTACGCTTACCGCAACGCTTATCCCTACCGAGTCGGAGGCCGAGATATACACAGACACAGTAAGGCTACATATACTCGCAAACACAGACGGGGATTACGACCAAGAGTTAAAGTACAAGGTACGCGACTACGTTTTAAAAAACTATTCGGGAAAGCTCTCGGGCTTTGAAAACGCAGAAAATGCAAAAGAGGAGCTAGAAACACTTTTACCCGAAATTGAAGAGAGTGTAAACTCTTATTTAAAGAGCGAGGGTGCAAGCTACTCTTCACGCGTGACACTAAGCCGGGAGTGGTATGACACAAGGGCCTACGAGGGCTTTACCCTGCCTCAGGGAGTTTATTACTCACTGCGTGTTATGTTAGGCGAGGCAGAGGGTAAGAATTGGTGGTGCGTTATGTACCCGCCGATGTGCCTTGATTTAGCAACAGAGGACGCACCGCGCGACGACGGAATTCTTGATTACACGAAAGAGGAATTCACCCTTATAACTACGGGTGAGTATTCGGTAAAATTCAAGCTTTTGGAGCTTGTTAGCAGTGCTGTGCGCCAACTTTCAAAAAACGGTTGATTTTCCCTCTCCGTTGTGGTAAAATATACTAAAATACTTAAGAGGGGGTGACACCGTGGCGGAAAATAAACCGAGTATAAAGGTAATTGCCGATAACAGAAAGGCAAGGTTTGACTATTTTGTTGAAGAAACCTACGAGGCAGGCGTTGAGCTTTTCGGCACAGAGGTAAAATCGCTCAGAGCGGGCGGCTGTAACCTTAAGGACTCCTACTGCGATATAGACGGCGGTGAGATTTTTGCCCTCGGTGTACATATAAGCCCCTACGAGCAGGGCAATATTTTCAACCGCGACCCTCTGCGCCCGAAAAAGCTGCTTATGCACAAGGCTGAAATTATGAAGCTCACGGGCCTTGTTTCACGCGAGGGATATACCATAGTGCCCCTATCGCTTTATTTAAAAGGCTCAAGAGTTAAGATGGCACTTGGGCTTTGCAAGGGTAAAAAGAACTACGATAAGCGTGACAGTATTGCGAAAAGAGATGCAAACCGAGATATTGAGCGCGTAATGAAGGAAAAATATTAAAGGAACAGATTCCCTTAAGGAACTGTTCCTCTTTTTTTGTTAATTTGCACCTTTAAAGCGAAGGGCGCGCATTGAATTGAGTATAGCTATAACAGCAACGCCTACGTCTGCAAATACGGCCATCCACATTCCCGAAAGATTAACCGATACAAGTATAAGCACAAGGAGCTTTATACCTAACGAAAAGACTATATTCTGCTTTGCTATACGGAGTGTTTTACGCGCTGTTTTTACAGCATCTGCAAGCCTTGACAGATTATCCGACATTATAACAACATCAGATGCTTCAATAGCACTGTCAGAGCCGAGAGCACCCATCGCAATACCAACGTCAGCCCTTGCTAAGCAGGGTGCATCATTTATGCCGTCACCTATATATACCGTACTGCCGCGAGAGCTGCCTATATACTCCTCAAGCTTTTTATATTTATCATCCGGCATAAGCGAAGAGTGAAACTCATCAATACCAACCTCGCGTGCTACCCTTTCTACGCTCTCGCCCTCGTCACCCGAGAGAATTGCGATACGGCGAGCACCTAAATTCCGTAGCTTTTCTATTGCACCTACGGCCTCGGTCTTTACCGTATCACCAAGTGTAATAGAGCCGAGATACTCGTTATTTCTTGCAACGTACACTGTACCGCCAGAGGTGATTTCTCGGGGTGGGTCAATACCAAGAGATAAGAGCAGCCTTTTGTTACCCACTGCTACTCTATCACCTAAAACGGTAGCAACAACTCCAAGACCCGCAAGCTCGCGGCACTCCGTGGCACCTTTAGCCGTAGGAGCGCACTCTTTTATTGCCTCAGCAATCGGGTGCATAGACGGATATTCACAAGAAGCAGCGAGAAACAAGAGCTCGTCTTTTAAAATACCGACGGTATTAACAGATAAAACCTTTAACTTACCTGAGGTCAAGGTACCAGTTTTATCAAAGATTGCAGTATCTATTTTAGACATAGGGCTAAAGGTGTTACCCCCTTTAAAGAGTATCCCGCGTGATGCCGAGCCGCCAATACCGCCGAAAAACGCCATCGGCACAGAAATAACAAGAGCACAGGGACAGGAAATCACGAGAAATGAAAGTGCTCTGTATACAGCCTCACT
Organism: Eubacteriales bacterium; assembly: GCA_045661245.1. Classification (GTDB taxonomy): domain Bacteria; phylum Bacillota; class Clostridia; order Oscillospirales; family CAG-272; genus UBA1740. Next base: position 7,646 of record JAZRFH010000056.1, read on the forward strand.
TAGCTCAAGCCACCCAAAAATCGGTGGAATAAATGCCATTATCAGTGCAAGAACTGTTACGGCAGGAGTATAATAACGCGAAAATTTTGTGATAAACGCTTCTTCTCGTGACTTTCTTTCGGTAGCATTCTCCACAAGCTCTATAATCCTAGCAGCACATGAATCCTCTTGCCTATGTATAACGCGGCAAACAAGTGCACCGCCGACTACAATTGCCCCGCTATCAAGTGTATCACCGACGGTTACCTCTTTCGGCAGATGCTCACCCGTAAGAGCAGACGTATCAACAGACGCAGTGCCTTCGGTTATCACGCAATCAAGAGCAACCCGTTCACCCGAACGAATAATTACTGCTTCACCGATTTCAACGTCCTCAGCATCACAGACTGTTTCTATATCACCATTAAGCACAGTTACTGTGTCAGGACATATATCCATAAGCTCTTTTATTGAATTGCGAGAGTGTCTGATTGCCTTATACTCAAAATACTCACCTACAAGGTAAAAAAGCATTACCGCAACACCCTCGACGCTTTCGCCTATTATAAATGCGCCAATTGAGGCTACGGACATCAAAAATTTTTCGTCAAGAAAATCTAATCTTAAAATACCGCGCAATGCAGAAATAAATACACTGCTACCCGATAAGAGCAGCGCTGCAACAAGCACGGATACACTTAAAGTGCCAAGATCGAGCTCCTTAAAAACAATGCCCGCTACAAAAAGTGCTACTCCTATCCCTATTTTAAAAAGCTTATTTTTAAATAATTTTATCATTTTACAATCTTTACGTCAGGGGAAAAGGCGCGGCACTCTTTTTCAAGTAATTTAATAAGCTCGTTTTCCAAAAGGTCGGTATCTACTGTTATTTTCTCGGCAAGAAAATTTATTTTACAGCTCTCAACTCCATCCCGCGACTCTATATTACGGGCAAGCTTAGCCGCACAGTTAGGGCAATCTATGCCCTCAATATTGAATTTGTGTTTCATAAAATCCCCCTATTCGTTTATATGCTTAAGCGCTATGTCAATGATATCCTTAACGTGACTGTCTGCAAGTGAATAAATAACGTTTTTGCCTACCTTTTTATACCTCACAAGGTCGCTTTGCCTCAGCGCTTTGAGCTGATGTGATACTGCAGACTTGGTCATATCGAGCGTTTCGGCTATATCACAAACGCAAAGAGGTGAGTTATTAAGAGCAAAAAGTATACCCAGGCGTGTTGAATCACCGAATAGCTTAAAAAAATCCGAAAGGGTGTAAAGAATATCACTCGATGGAATAGATACCCTAGCCCTTTGAATCTCTCTCGGATGTATTTCGTGCACCTCGCACTCGGGTACGGTAATACTTGAGTTTTTCATTATCATTTCCTTCCTTACAGTTGAACGGTTGTTCAACTGTTGGTTTTATTATAGCACCTTAAATTACATTTGTCAATAAAAAAATAAAAAAGCCCCGGGATTAGCGTGTTATCCTTAACGGAGAACACGCAGCGATATAAATCCCCCCAGGGATTTGTGATATTCCCTTCGGGAGCGATATAAGGCTGCGCCTTGCGATATGCCCTGCGGGGCGTGAGGGGATTTATATCATATCGCATTGGAGCGAAGCGACAATATATCGCACGAGTAAAGCGAGTATATCGCGTTTGCTTGCAAACATATCGCAGAGCAGAAAAAAGAGATAACATTTCGGATACGAACCGATTTGTTATCTCTTTCTGTTTGTATAGTGGTTGGGGCTTAGCCCATTTGCACTTGACCGGTCATGTGCGATGCTCGCGCTTAGCGGTATTCTTCAAATTTTCCGCTAAGAACATCACCCATTAACAGAGCTTTATTTTCTTTTGAAGAGCCTTCTGTACACCCTGCCGGCAAGTGCACGCGGTAAATGCAGAAGGTAACGTAATGGGTAGATAAAGCACCATACGCGAGAATACAGACGGTATCCCCTATCGTTCACACTGTGCTTTTTTCCCTTACGGTTAAACTCGGTAAGCACGGCAAGAATTCTATCCTTGCTGATATGCTCAAGCACGTAAGTATTATCACCTCTTATAAGGTATTCGTTTTCCCTGACTCCAACCACTCTATGCAAGGTGTAAGCACCTGCACGGGATTTATAGAGTGCAACGTCATAACGTGAGAGCTCACCCTTTGGCACCTGAAGAATTACAACGTCTCTGCCAGTGCGAAACAGCGGCTCCATACTAACGCCGCGAGTAGTTGAAGCATAGATACCGTGCTCCCTGAGCTCTGACTCGACTACGCTGTCATAAGTACGGTCAAGCATCCAGAATTTCCGCCTTTTTGAGTAAATCTATAAATTTACTTATATCCTGTGCCGCGAGCTCTTCTGTAACTTCATACTCCTCAAGCATACGGGAAAGCAGCTCACTCTCAGTCATATCCCTCTCGGCAAGCAAATTCCAAAGAAATGCTCCCGTGGCGTTAAGCCTTATGAGGGCACGGAAGGTAGCGGCGCGCGCGCCCGTTGCAACCGCAAGGTAAGAGTTGCCGACCTTTTCTATAACAAAACCGCTTTTTATCCTCATAATTAACTCCAAAATCATTTCTTTTTTATTTATTTTAACATATATCGGGGCCTTTTGCAAGGAAAATAAAAAATTTTTTATACACCGCGCAAATCGACCGAAAGCCACACGGTGTGAATAGTATCATAGACGGGGCTTTGACATAAAATATGAATAAAACTAATGAAACGGAGTATTTATGAAAATACATAGAGCTAAAAAGGACCAAACCGTTTACGATATCGCAGCGGAGCACGGTGTTAACCCTATAAGGCTGGCACTTGACAATGAAATAGAATCACCAAGGCGCTTAGCGGAAGGTAGGGAGCTTTTAATATTAACACCTACGCGCACCTACACTGTAAAGCGAGGTGACACACTTGAAAAAATAGGTACAAGATTCAGAGTACATACCGACACATTACGTATGCAAAACCCTGAGCTGTATGAAAGTACAAGGCTTTACCCCGGGCAGGTGATAACAGTTAAGAGCTCTGCCGTGACACTCGGAATAGGAATAGCAAACGGTTACCTTTATCCCGGCTACACAAGGGAGCGTCTTATAAGATGTATGCCCTACTTATCCTATTTAACGGTATGCTGTGCACTTGTACAAAACGGAAAAATAAGCATGCTTTTTGATGACAGTGAGGCACTTGAGCTTGCGCATATACACGGAAAAATACCGTTAATAAGAATCTATACACCCGAGGGCACAGACTTATACTCAGACGATTTAATGGAAAGCGCTATGATTTTAGCAAAAAGCCGCGGATATGCAGGAATTACCCTATGCGAGAGTGCTTTACACAGGGAAAGCTGCCAAAACGAGCTCTTAGCATTTAAAAAGCAGCTAATCGACCGAGAGCTTATTCTTGTTGCCGAGCGAAATATCAACGCCCCCACCTGCCCCGAAATTGCTGATATGAGCGTATTATGCTATGACAAAATACAGCTTGACAATATACCGTCTTTTAAAGACGGCGAGGAGCAGTCTATGATAAGCTTTGCCGAGAGATGCGCGGCAGAATCTGCTTTTATTGATATTTCACCGTTTGCAATAGTTAACGAAAAATTTAAGCAAAAGACAGAAGCATATGCGCTTGCCGACAGATACAAAAGTACACTTGAATATAACGAGGATAATAAGACACTTGAGGGTACTGTAGGCAGGGGCAAGCGGTGCGCTATGCTTAAAGCCGAGAGTCTTGAAAATACAAAAGCCAAGCTTGAGCTTGTGGCAGAGCTTGGCTATCTAGGTATAAGCTTTGATATTATGCGCGCATATCTTGCTGATTTACTTATGTTCGCAGGAATGTTTGACAGACCACCAACAATTGTGAGGCGCGTGGTATGCAACCCGAAGGACTAATTCTCTGCCCCTACGTAGGTGCGCACTCTTAAAGGTACGCCAAGCTTGTTTGCAATCTCATAGCAAAGAGAGAGCTCCTCTTCGCTGAGGTATTCGCGAACTACGGATAAAGCAACGTTTTGTACACAGTTCTTTACATTTTTAACAAAGCCGAGGATTGCAGATAAAGTATCTTTTCCGTACACGGGGTGGCACATCTCAAAATACCCCTCGCTTGTGGGAGAGTTAAGGCTTACAGACACAGAGTCAAAGGCACCGCGGTACTCTTCACTCGTATCGCGCGAATATATAAGGTCGGATTGGCCGTTTGTGTTTATGCGCACACGTATGTTTTGATACTTTTCTTTTACTCTCAGCGCGACCTCACGGCAGACATCAAGTCGCATAGCCGGCTCACCGTAGCCGCAAAACACAAGCTCGCGGTAAAGAGATAGGTCGTGAGAGAAAATGCTATCTAAAATCTCCTCTGACGTTGGCTCACGCAAAAGCCAAAGAGAATCGGAGCCGTAAGCACCGTCACCGTTATTTCTGATGCAAAACGAGCATCTGTTCGTGCATCTGTTGGTTACGTTTACGTAAAGAGAGCCGTCTACCTCATATGTTACCGTCATAACCTTTTTCATATTCCGAAAAATCTCCTTGCATTGTTCTCTGTTAGAAGAGCGCACTCCTCTTCGCTAATGCCGAACACACCCGCAAGCGCGCGGTTTGTATAGACCAGATTGCCCGAGTGATTGAGCGTACCTCTTTTTGGGTGTGGGGCAAGATACGGGCAGTCTGTTTCAATCAGCACCGAGCTCTGCGGCAAGACTCTTGCGGCTTCTACAGTTTTCCGTGCATTTGTAAAGGTTAGAGTACCCGAGAAGGAAATCATATACCCGAGCGAAACGAGCTCGCGCGCCATCTCAGCGGAGCCGGAAAAGCTGTGAAATACTCCCCTTACACCCTTGTGGCGCTTTACGGCACGCATTATATCCTCGTGAGCCTCTCTATCGTGTATAACGACGGGAACGTCAAGCTCACGCGCCAGCACCATTTGTGCATCAAGGTAGCACATTTGTTTTTCTCTATCCGTGCCTTCGTAGTGATAATCAAGACCAATCTCGCCAAGCGCACGTGCCTTAGACCCTTTATCAAGCAGCATACCGCGTATTTCAGCAAGCTCACTGTCTAAATCCGATAGAAAACGCGTATCCGACGGGTGAATACCCACAGCAGTATACATATTTTCATGGCGCTGTGCCTGCTCGATAGCCTGACGCGAGGTTTGGGGCGAGGTGCCCACGTTTATAATATATGAAACCGATGAGTTAAGCAGAGCGTCGATAAGTGTATCGACGCTCTCAGTGCATTCTGTAACAAAGCGCTCATCGTAATAATGTGCGTGACTGTCAAAGAATTTCATTAGTGTATTCTATCTCCGTTTTTAGCCGAGGGGTCAAGAAATACAACCTTGATTTCCTCTTCGCCCGATGCGAGTATCATTCCAAAGCTGTCAACACCGCAAAGCTTGCAGGGCTTAAGATTAGTAACGAGCGATACCTTTTTGCCTATAAGGTCGTCGGGTGTATAGAATTTAGCTATACCAGATACAACCTGCCTCTTCTCGTAACCGAGGTCAACCGTAAGCTTTAAGAGCTTTTTAGCCTTGGGAATAGGCTCGCATGCTATAATCTCTGCTACGCGCAATTCTACCTTGGCAAAATCGTCTATGCCAATCTCGGGCTCGTGCTCGGGCTCCTCTATAGGCTTCTGTGCCTCTGCCGCCGCCTTCATTTTCTCTTCCATCTCAAGAAGGAACTTTTTCTCGTCTATCCTTGCAAAAAGAGTTGACGCCTCACCAAGGGGCTTGCCTGCCTCAAGAGAGCCGAACTCACGGGCGGTTGTATAATCGGTTTTATCCGTACCAATCTGTGCAAAAATGCTCTCGCAGGTTGCGGGGATATAAGGCACGAGCAGCACTGCGGCAATTCTTATCACCTCGAGCAGATTGTATATTACGGTTGCAAGCCTCGGCTTACCCTCTTCACTCTTTGCGAGCACCCAAGGCGTAGTTTCGTCAATATACTTATTAGCACGCCTGAGCATAGTAAAGATTGCCTCTGCCGCGTCTGCCACGTGATACTCGGACATCAGGCGCTCAGACGCATCTATGCCCTCTTTTACAGCGGCAAAAAGCTCGTCGTCAAGCTTATCCTTAGCTACGGGTGCGGGTACTATGCCGTCAAAGTATTTCTTTGCCATAGCATGGGTGCGGCTTACTAGGTTACCAAGATTATTGGCAAGGTCATTGTTATATCTTGCAATAACACTCTCGTAGGTTATGGAGCCGTCGGAGTTATAGGGCATCTCTGAGAGCGCATAATAACGCACGCCGTCAACACCGAAAATCTCGGCAAGCTCGTCTGCATAAACCACGTTGCCGCGTGACTTGCTCATTTTATCGTTACCGAAATTAAACCAAGGATGGCCGAATACCTTTTTAGGCAGGGGCAAATCAAGCGCCATTAAGAAGATAGGCCAATATATAGTGTGGAATCTCAGTATATCCTTACCGATAATATGAACGTCGCAGGGCCAATAATGACGGAACCTCTCGCTTTGCTCCTCGTAAGTGAGGTCGGGGTCATAGCCAAGCGCTGTTATATAGTTAGTAAGTGCATCAAGCCATACGTATACAACGTGCTTATCGTCAAAATCAACCGGTATACCCCACTTAAACGAGGTACGTGACACGCAAAGGTCCTGTAGGCCTGCCTTCAAGAAATTGTTAAGCATCTCGCGCTTACGGCTCTCGGGCTCTATAAATCCGGGATTATCCTCAATATGCTTGATAAGACGGTCTGCGTACTTACTCATTTTAAAGAAATAAGCTTCCTCACGTGCCTGGGCAACATCTCTGCCACAGTCGGGGCACTTACCGCCCTCTACCTGAGTAGCGGTAAAGAAGGACTCACAGGGCGTACAGTACCAGCCCTCGTAAAATCCCTTGTATATATCACCCTGCTCGTAAAATCTCTTAAAAATCTTTGCTACGGCACGCTCGTGGTAATCGTCGGTTGTACGAATAAAATAATCGTAATCAACGTTCATTAAATCCCAAACACCCCTTATCTCACCTGCTACCTTATCAACGTACGCCTTTGGCGTAATACCTGCCTCAGCGGCAAGATTCTCTATCTTCTGACCGTGCTCGTCAGTACCCGTGCAAAGATAAACGTCCTTGCCGAGCCTGCGCTGAAATCTTGCAAAAGCATCTGCCATTATAATCTCGTAGGTGTTGCCGAAATGAGGCTTTCTTGACGCGTATGCTATTGCTGTTGTTAAATAAAACTTGTCCATACTTCCTCCATACCTTAAGTCACGTCAAAGCAAATGAGCTGGGCCGCAAAAATAAGGCGCTTATTATTCAATATAATATTTTAGCACAGAAAATACGGAAATACAAGTTTTTTCCAAAAGTTTATGCGCGTATCTGCAAAAATTAAGCTATGTAATAAATTTACATTGACTTTCTGCCAAAATAATGCTAAAATGATAAATGTAGAATTATCGGGTAACGAGGGGTCTTATGAATTATCTATGCTCTGTGCTTGGCAACGTGTCCTTGAGAAACAGAATAGGTGCCGCTATAGCCTGCGGCAGACTGCCGCACGCTTTGCTGATTGACGGAGTGCACGGCTCGGGCAAAATGACCCTTGCCCTTGAGATTGCCGCAGCGCTTAACTGCAAATCGGGGGCTGACACCCTACCATGCGGTAAATGCGACAGCTGCAGACTGATACGGGAAGAGAGCTTTATTGACTTAAAGGTTCTTTCGCGGCAGGGCGATAAAACGACTATCGGCGTAAGTGAAATTAAAAATTTCAGACGTGATATGTTTCTCTCATCTACCGAGGCGGAATACAAGGTTTATATAATCAAGGATGCCGAGAGAATGACACCCGAGGCACAAAATGCTCTTTTAAAGGTGCTTGAGGAGCCTCCCTCGAAGGTTGTAATTATACTTCTTGCCGACGGTACTGACAGAATACTTACTACTATCAAAAGCCGAGCGCAGTATATTTCTATGTCGAGATTTACGCGCGACGAGCTGCGCGCCTACGTTACAGAGCGCTCCGCCGAGGGAGCAAGACTCCTTGCTGCCGCCCCGGAGAAGCTTGAGGTTATACTCACCGAGGCTGACGGAGTTCTTGGCCGCGCACTTGAGCTTTTATCACCCGAGGGCTCACGAACTGTGGAGCATACGCGTGAGGAGATTAACGCCTTTATTGAGGCGCTCGGAGCAAGAGCGGGTTACGCAAGGCTTTTAAGCGCGACCACCTCCTTCCCTACCGCACGTGCAGAGCTTGCCGAGGTGCTTGAAGGAATTATGCTGGCCCTCTGCGATATGATTGCAAGCAAAAATGCCGAAAACCTAAAAACGCTTTTCTTTATAAGCGAAATGGCGGCACGTGCAGCTTCGGAAAATCTCAGTACCCGCTACTTATTTTCGGTTTACGATTTAATCAACAAGGCACACGAGGACGTGCAAAAAAACGTTGGAGTTGCGGCACTTTTAGCCGAGCTCAACTCACAGATAAAACTAATCTAAAGGAAAAGAAAATGGCTCAAAACAGATACAAGGATAAAAACGAAAACGCAAGGCCCGAGATTGATGCCGATACCGTTACGGTAATACCCGGTGAGAAATGCGAGATTGTCGGCATCAATTTCAGAGAGGCAGGAAAAATATATTATTTTTCACCCGGTCAGTACAAGCTCTCACTCGGTGACAAGGCGATAGTTTCGACCTCACGGGGTGTGGAGATAGGAACGGTTAAGGTAGCCAATAAAATGGTTGACTCGGGCGAAATTATCTCACCGCTTAAAAAGGTCACACGTCCTGCAACGCCCGAGGACCTTGAGCGTGACCGCGCAAACCGCGATGCGGAGATGGATGCGGCAGTAATATGCAAGAAAAAAATACAGAATCACGGGCTTGATATGAGTCTTGTCGCAGTTGAATACACCTTTGACCGCTCGAAGCTTATATTCTACTTTACCTGCGAATCACGAGTTGACTTCCGTGAGCTTGTAAAGGATTTGGCATCGACCTTTCATACCAGAATCGAGCTTAGGCAAATCGGCATCCGCGACGAGGCAAAGATTATGGGCGGACTTGCTATTTGCGGCAGAAAATACTGCTGTGCAGGCTTCCTTACCGATTTCGTGCAGGTATCCATCAAGATGGCAAAGGAGCAGAATTTCTCCTTAAATTCCGCAAAGGTATCGGGTGCCTGCGGCAGACTTATGTGCTGCCTGCGCTATGAGCATGAAACCTATGAGGAGGCAATACGCAACACTCCCTCGGTAGGCTCACTCGTTAGGACACACGACGGCGAGGGTACTGTAATTGACACACGCCCATTGGCAGGTGAGATACGCGTTAAGCTTGACGGCAACGACAAGGATGCACCTAAGCTTTACAAGTCAAGCGACGTTAAGGTGTTGCGCCCGGGCAAAAAGCAGAAATCAGACGAGTCGGCAGACGAAATCGTTGAGGATTAAGCACGGTTTTTGCGTCTATACACTTTTTTTCAAAAATACTCTTGATTTTTCAAAAAACTATGCTACAATATAGTTAGCATTTTAAATACGGAGGTACATACCAATGGCATACAAGATTTCTGACGATTGCATCTCTTGCGGCGCATGCGCAGATGCTTGCCCTACCGGTTGCATTTCTGAGGGTGACGGCAAGTACGTTATCAACGCTGATGAGTGCATCAGCTGCGGTAGCTGTGCAGATGCTTGCCCTGTAGGAGCTGCTGCAGAGGACTAATATTTGTCGGCAAGCCGACAAACAGGCTGGGTCAGCGTTTTTCTGACCCGGCTTTTTTCATAAACACCACAATTGAGGCTTATTATGGAATTAAAGCAAGGCGAAAGACTTGATTACGTTAACGATTCGCTTTCTCTTATACAGGACCCCGAGGGGCTTACCTTTGGTACCGACGCGCTTTTGCTGGCCGGATATATGGAAAACGGCTACAATGCGGCACTTGAGCTTGGCGCGGGCACTGGTATAATATCTATGCTTGCACTAAAACGGGAAAAGATAAAGACTGTAAGGGCTCTTGAAATACAAGAGGAATTTGTTGACCTGATACAAAGAAACGCGGAGTACAACGGACTTGAGGACATGCTTTTCCCCACCCTATCTGACGTGCGCGAATTTCGCGGCAATGGAGAATATGACTGCGTTTATACAAATCCGCCTTATATGCGTGCCGACAGCGGTCGGCTTAACCTCTCTTCAAAGAAAACTATTGCAAGACACGAGCTTTTTGGCGGTATTGAGGACTTTGTGAGTGCAGGTGCGCGTGCACTTAAATGGGGCGGCAGCTTTTACGCAGTTTACCGTACCGACAGGCTTATTGATTTGATTTGCGTTATGCGCAAGCACGGCATTGAGCCTAAGCGTATGACCTACGTGCATGCCGATACGGGTTCACAGCCGTCTATGGTGCTGATAGAGGGCAGGCGCGGCGGTGCTTCAGGACTTAAGGTAACAAGGCCGCTTATCATTTACAAAGATAAAGAGCACAAGGAATATACCCCCGATATGCAATATATAATGGATTTTGGCATCTTTGGCGAGGGGTTTGGAGTTAAAAATGGAAAGAGCTGAAAAGAATAAAACGCTTGGCGCGACACTTTATCTCGTTGCTACACCTATAGGCAACCTCAGTGATATTTCAGACAGGGCCAAAAAAGTCCTTTCCGAGGTTGATTTTATAGCTGCAGAGGACACGCGCAATTCGGCAAAGCTTTTGTCGGTGCTTGGCATACGCAACGAGCTTATATCCTACCACGAGCACAACAAGCACGAGGCGGGTGAGAAAATCGTATCGCGCCTGCTTTTGGGAGAGAGCTGTGCTCTTGTAACCGATGCGGGCATGCCTGCTATCAGCGACCCAGGTGAGGACCTTGTAAGGCTTTGCTATAAAAGCGGAGTTGCGGTTACTGTAATACCCGGTGCTTGCGCGGCAGTAACGGCACTTGCTCTATCCGGCTTTTCTACAAAGAGATTTGCCTTTGAGGGCTTTTTGCCCGTAAGCTCTGCCGAGAAACGGGAAAGACTGGATGCGGTTAAGCGCGACACGCGAACTCTTATATTCTACGAGGCGCCGCACAAGCTGCAAAAAACGCTTAAGGCTATGGCAGATGCATTTGGGGAAAACCGCAGAATATCTCTTTGCCGCGAGCTGACAAAGCTTAACGAAGAGGCGCACGAATATACACTGCTTTCTGCTATAGAGTTTTACGATAGCAACGAACCGCGCGGCGAGTACGTTATTATAGTTGAGGGTGCAGAGCAAAAGCGTGACGAAAATCCGCTCTCTTCACTGCCGGCCGAGGAGCACGTTAAGCTTTACGAGGACGAGGGTCTTTCCCGAATGGATGCAATAAAAAAAGCCGCGCGTGAGCGTGGCATTTCAAAATCCGAAATGTACAAATTACTTTTATAAAATAAGAAGGTGAAGAGGTCAATTCCGCTTCACCTTTATTCATGCGTTTCATTAAGCGATAAACTTAGCTATTTTCTCAAAAAATACGGACGCATCCTCGGTGTGAGCAACGAGGGTTATCGGCGAGAGAGTATCAAGAGCGAATATACCCATTATCGACTTTGCGTCTATTATGTATCTGCCCTGAACAAGGTCAACCTCATAATCAAGCATTATTACAATGCTTACAAATTCTCTTATCGACTGAATGTCACGGAGCACTATTTTGGTTTCCTGCATCTTAAGGAGCCTCCTTTGTATTTACTGTATGTATTATAACAAGTTTTTGCGCTCTTGTCAATAAAATTTTAAGCTCACAATATCACAAAATTAAGCAAAAATATACCTTTTTATTTATAAAGGGTGTTGACTTTTCTGAAAAAATGTGATAATATTCTACCAGTGGAACAAGTCGACGGAAAACCGCCACGCACAGAGAGCCCCGTAAATGCTGAAAGCGGGGACCTGACGGCCCGAGCGATACCGCCCACCGCCCGCATTTCCGGGCTTAGTACGAATAAATGAGTTAATCGCTCGGGTGGAACCGTGCGGACGATTGTCCTCACCCCGAATGGCATTTTAGTGTCAGTTCGAGGCGGGGCGTTTTTTATTTCAGTTTAAAACAAAAAGGAGATATTGTTATGGCAAAAATTCTTTTTTCTACCGGTGAGGTGTTCTCTTCTGAGGGCGCTGTATCAGTATACGAGGCGGCAAGGAGCCTTGAGATTATTTCACGCGACGTGCTTGCGGCTAAGGTTGACGGAGAGGTAACCGAGCTCTCCCACGTTGTTGAGGGTGAGAGCCGCGTTGAGCTTTTAACCTACAAGCACCCCGACGGAGCACGCGTATTCCGTCATACTGCAGCGCACGTTATGGCGCAGGCGGTAAAAAGACTGTTCCCCTCTACCAAGCAGACAATCGGCCCTGCAACCGATATAGGATATTTTCAGGATTTTGACTCAGAGATTTCGTTTACCCCTGAGGTTTTGCGCGAAATTGAGGCGGAAATGAAGAAGATAGTTAAGGAAAACCTCTTAATTGAACGCTTTGTTCTTCCGAAGGACGAGGCTATAAAGCTTATGCGTGAGCTTGACGAGCCCTACAAGGTTGAGAGAATTGAGGAGCTCGAAGAGGGAGCAACCATATCCTTCTATCGCCAGGGTGAATACGTAGACCTTTGCGCGGGCCCCCATCTCCATTCCACAGGTGCAATCAAGGCGTTTAAGCTTACACAGTGTACCGGCGCGTACTATAAGGGCGACCAGAACAACAAAATGCTGCAGAGAGTTTACGGCCTTGCATTCCCCACCAAAGACGAGCTTAACGCATATCTTGAAATGGAAGCTGAGGCACTTAAGCGCGACCACAACAAAATCGGACGTGAGCTTGAATACTTTACAACCGTTGACTCTATAGGCCAGGGCTTACCCGTGCTTTTACCCAAGGGTGCAAGAACCGTTCAAAGACTGCAAAGATGGGTTGAGGACGAGGAAGAAAAGAGGGGATATCTTCTTACAAAGACACCCCTTATGGCAAAGAGAGAGCTCTTTAAGATTTCGGGTCACTGGGACCATTATCTTGACGGTATGTTTGTTATGGGCGACCCCGACGATTACACTAAGGAGTGCTTTGCACTGCGCCCAATGACCTGCCCCTTCCAGTATCAGGTATTCCTTAACAAAAAACGCTCCTACAGAGAGCTTCCTATGCGACTTGGCGAGCCCTCTACTCTTTTCAGAAATGGGGACTCGGGTGAGATGCACGGACTTATAAGAGTAAGACAGTTTACAATTTCCGAGGGCCACCTTATTCTTCGCCCCGAGCAGCTTGCAGAGGAGTTCCGCGGCTGTCTTGAGCTTGCGAAATACTGTCTTGAAACTGTAGGACTTTGGGAGGACTGCTCCTTCAGATTCTCACAGTGGGACCCCGCAAGAACAGACAAGTACGAGGGTACACCCGAGCAGTGGAACGAGGCACAAGAGATTATGGGCGAGCTGCTTGACACCTATCTTGGTCACGACAACTACGTTATAGGTATTGACGAGGCGGCATTCTACGGACCCAAGCTTGACATACAGTGTAAAAACGTATTTGGCAAAGAGGATACTATCGTAACTATACAGATAGATATGCTTCTTGCAAAGAAATTCGGTATGGAATACGTTGACAGAGATAATACTCTTAAGACCCCATATATAATTCACAGAACGTCACTTGGCTGTTACGAAAGAACACTTGCGCTCTTGCTTGAAAAATACGCAGGTGCACTCCCTGTATGGCTCTCACCGACTCAGGTAGCCGTTATCCCCGTTGTAGCTGGTTTTGCAGATTACGCGGCAGAGGTAACAAAGAAAATGCAGGCTGCAGGCATACGCGCAGAGCTTGACGACAGAAATGAAAAGCTCGGCTACAGAATACGTGAGGCACAGCTTGAAAAGGTGCCCTATATGATAGTAGTCGGTGAAAACGAAATGACAAGCGGCAGTGTAACAGTCCGTGCAAGAGCTGAGGGCGAGGGCGGAACCTTTACAGTTGACGAGTTTATCGCTAAGGTAAAGAACGAAATCGACACCAAAAAGCACTGAGTATGAGGTAAACAATGCTTTACACTATCAAAAACGATTTTTTAACGGTAGTGGCTGACACTTTCGGTGCAGAGATACACTCGGTAAAATCAAATAAAGGTGAAGAATATATATGGCAAGGGCAGAAATATTGGGGCGACCACGCACCCGTGTTGTTTCCCACGTGCGGAAATTGCCCCAACCGCAAATATATATGGCAAGGTAAGGAGTACGTGCTGCCGATACACGGCATAGCTATGTACCGCGAATTCAAGCTTGACTCGTGCACAGACACCTCGCTTACCTTCTCTCTTGAGTCTGACGAAAAAACGCTTGAAAATTACCCCTTTGCTTTTAAGCTTATTGTAAACTATACTTTACAGGGCAACGCCCTCAGCCTTACGATTACACCTACCAATACAGGTGACGGTTTTATGCCTTATATGGTTGGCTGGCACCCGGGATTTAACCTTCTCGGCAATTATTCAATCAACGACTATGCTGTTGATTTTGGCTCCGGTTACAGCCTCGATTGGTATCCTATCCTGCCCGACCGGCCCATTTCCTTAAATTCTCAGCCGCACTCGCTTGATAAAGGTGTATACCGCTTGAATGAAAAAGAGATTTATTATAACGACACTATGATATTTGAGAATTACCCAAAATCCTTCTCTTTTATCGACGGTGACGGTAATGCAAGAATCTCAATGCGCGTGAGTGACAATCTTGCTTTTCTCTGTATTTGGAAAGCTGATACCTCGGACGCAAGGTTTGTTTGCCTTGAGCCTTGGAGTAACATTTTTAATTCCGACGGCACAACTGAGGACTTTGCAAAGAAGAAAATGCAAAAACTACAGAGCGGTGAGTGTGCAAGCTACACCTACGAGGTTATTTTTAATTAAATTCAGACTTCGAGTGCTGTATTTGATAAAATACGGCACTTTTTTATTTTTGGTCTTTATTTTATTATCTCTATATGCTATAATGGTAAAAAACGGTCTTTCACGGAGGCATAATTGAAAAGACTTCTAAAATATCTTTCCGGGTATAAGCGCCAGACAATTCTTGCGCCCCTGTTTAAGCTCTCTGAGGCTACTCTTGAGCTTATTGTACCCTTGATTATTGCAAAAATAATTGACAACGGAATACTTAAGGGCGATTACGCGTACGTTGGTAAAATGTGCGCGCTTTTGGTTTTACTTGGTGCGGTTGGCCTTGCCTTTTCCTGCACCGCACAGTATTTTGCCGCGGCGGCAAGCGTAGGTTTTGTTGCTAAGGTAAGAGATGCGCTTTTCGGCAAGATACAGACACTTTCTTACTCTGACCTAGACAAAATCGGTGTATCTACACTGATTACACGTATGACCTCTGACACAAGCAAGGTGCAAAACGGATTTAATCTTACTCTTCGCCTGCTTTTACGTTCACCCTTTGTGGTATTCGGTGCAACGGTTATGGCGTTTATAGTTAATCCTAGACCTTCGGTAAGCTTTGCAGTTGCAATACCTATCTTGCTTGTAGTAGTTTTTGGAATTATGCTGATTACTATGCCTATGTACAAGCGCGTACAGGCAAGAACTGACGATTTGATGCTCAGCACTCGTGAAAATCTCTCGGGTGTGCGCGTTGTAAGAGCATTTTGCAAGGAAAAGGACGAAATTGCCAAGTTTTCAGCTAAAAATACTATTTTAACTACGGTACATAAGCGCGTCGGTATGATTTCCTCACTTATGAACCCATTAACATACGTTATAATTAACCTTGCAATACTGTGGCTCGTATACCTCGGTGCTGTAGAGGTTGACGTAACGGCAGGCGAGTTTACACAGGGCGAGGTAATTGCACTTTATAACTATATGTCACAGATTCTAATTGAGCTTATTAAGCTTGCAAATCTCATTATCAGCATTACAAAAGCTCTCGCATCGGCTGACAGAATTGCAGACGTACTTGATTTTGAGTCTACGGAGAATATGGGCACGCTTGCCGAGTGGAGAGATAACGAATGCACTGTTGAATTTCGTGATGCGTCACTTACGTATAGCGGTGCGGGCGAGTCCTCGCTTGACGGCATAAGCTTTAAGGCTATGCGTGGCGAAACGGTTGGTATTATAGGCTGTACGGGCTCGGGCAAAACCTCTCTTGTGAATATGATACCCGGCTTTTACAAGCCAACGGACGGCGAGGTGCTTATAAACGGAGTACCGGTCAGTGAATACTCCCCTGCTTTTCTGAGAGAAAAAATAGGTATTGTGCCCCAGCGCGCGGTATTGCTTGGCGGCACAGTACGAGAAAATATGCAGCTTGGTGCAAAAGAAGCAAGCGACGAGGAAATATACGCGGCACTTGATATTGCCAGTGCGCGAGAGGTGGTTGACTCTAAGGGCGGCCTTGATGCACGCGTTGAAGAGGGCGGAAAAAATTTTTCCGGCGGTCAAAGGCAAAGGCTTACTATAGCGCGCGCCCTTGTTTCAAAGCCCGAAATACTGATACTCGACGACAGCACCTCTGCCCTTGACTACAAAACCGACCTTGACGTGCGCACGGCACTTAAGACGGTACAGGGCAAATCTACGGTATTTATCGTTTCACAAAGAACTTCGTCTATCATGCACGCAGACAGAATAATAGTGCTTGACGACGGGCAGGTTGTAGGTATCGGCACGCACGGGGAGCTTTTAGACTCGTGTGAGATTTACCGCGAGATTTACTCCTCGCAGTACAGGGAGGAGGGTAAAAACAATGGCTAAAGCAAAGGCAAATCCCGGCACACTGCGCCGCGTTTTAAGGTACATAGGTAAATATAAGCTGCTTCTGCCCGTATCACTGACGCTCGCGTTGATAACCGTAGTGCTTACTCTTTATCTGCCCATACTTATCGGTAAGGCGATAGACGTAATAGGCGTTTGGCCTATTGATTTTTCAAAAATTACCGAGCTTTTCTTGCTTGGCGGCGTACTTATACTCATTACGGCACTTGCACAGTGGCTTATGAGCACTATAAACAACAAGATTTCATATAGCGTTGTAAGGGATATACGTGAGGACGCGTTTAAGAAGATACAGTCCTTGCCCATCTCTTACCTTGATAAGCGTGCAAGGGGTGACACGGTAAACAGGGTAATTAACGATGCAGACCAATTTACAGAGGGACTTTTGCTTGGATTTACCCAGTTATTCGTCGGCGTGCTTACTATAGTCGGCACACTTATCTTTATGCTCTATATAAACTGGATTGTTGCAATCGTGGTAGTGGTGCTGACACCTATATCCCTGATTGTTGCACGTTTTATAGCAAAGCACACCTACAGTATGTTCCACGAGCGCTCGGTGCGTGAAGCGGAGCAGACAGCGTATATTGAGGAGTCGATTACAAATCAAAAGCTTATCAAGGCGTTTTCATACGAAAATGAGGCGCACAATAAGTTCTCGCGCCTTAACGGAAAACTCGAGTCAAGTACACTGCGCGCAATCTTTTACTCCTCGCTTACCAACCCAACCACGCGCTTTGTTTACAGCGTGGTGTATACTGCTGTGGCGTTCGTTGGTGCTGCAATAGCAATTAAAACAGGCGGTGAAAGCTTTCTCGGCATTGCGTTTAGCGTGGGGCAGCTTGCCTCGCTTTTATCCTACGCAAATCAGTACACAAAGCCCTTTAACGAGATTTCGGGCGTTATAACCGAATTTCAGAACTCGCTTGCTTGCGCTTCGCGAGTATTTGAGCTTACAGACGCAGAATCAGAACCAAAAGACTCACCGGAGGCAACGGTACTCGGCACAGCCGAGGGCACGGTTGAGTTGCGTGACGTTTCTTTCTCCTATACACCTGAAAAGCCTTTACTGGAAAACGTAAGCATTAAGGTTAACCCCGGGCAGAGGATTGCAATTGTCGGCCCGACAGGCTGTGGCAAAACTACCCTTATTAACCTGCTTATGCGCTTTTACGACGTAAACTCGGGCGCAATACTCGTTGAGGGTGAGGATATACGAGGCGTAACGCGGCAGTCCTTGCGTAAAAACTACGGCATGGTTTTACAGGATACTTGGCTCTTCAGCGGCACTGTAAGGGATTCTATAAGAATAGGCAAGCCCGACGCAACCGAGGAGGAAATTATAGCGGCGGCGCGCGCGGCGCATGCACACGGATTTATAAAAAGACTACCCAAGGGATACGACACTGTAATTGACGAGGGCGGCGAAAACCTCTCTCTCGGTGAGCGCCAGCTTTTATCTATAGCACGTGTAATGCTTGCTCTGCCACCCATACTTATACTTGACGAGGCAACCTCGTCTATAGACACGAGAACCGAAATGAAAATACAGTCTGCCCTTGCAGAGCTTATGAAGGGGCGCACAAGCTTTATAGTAGCGCACAGGCTCTCAACCGTAAAGGAGGCCGACCTTATACTCGTTATGCGTGACGGACATATTATAGAAACGGGAAAGCACACCGAGCTTCTCGCACGCGGCGGTTTTTACAAGGAGCTTAACGACAGTCAGTTTGCACACTGAAAGGAAAACGGCTTATGACAACGAAAAATCATAAGAAAATATTTAACAGCATAGCCACGTTGCTTGACTACAACACTCTATCCCGCGCTGAGATTATTGAACGAGTTTTTCTCTCTATGGCGAGTGACGTATGCCAAGCGGGCGAATGTAACGTAGGCGACGCGTCGCTTTTACGCGGTGAAATTGGCACTGTGCTTGACGAAATGCTGGAGAATGGGCAGGTAGCCATAGGCACGAGCGGATACTACCTTGCAAGCGAAAAGCCGGTTATTCTGCGCACCGAGGCCTGCGAGCGTGAGATGCTTGCGCTTTTGCGCGTGCGTCCTATGGCAAAGGCCGAGCTCAGAGATTCTCTTGAGGAGCGCTTTGGCACAAGGCTTACGCTGACGAAAAAGGACGACAATATTCTCTACAGCCTTATAGGCAAGGTAACGAAAAGGCTTGAAAACCTCGGTGTGATATACCTCGACGGCGGCCTCTACACTATCTCTCCCGATAAGGCGGCACGGCTTGACGATATTGACGCAATTTTAGGTGTTAAGGAAGAGTTTCTGACAAGAATTCATTCAAGAGGCGGCGAATTCTTTGAGCATTATTTTATGACCTTGCTCGGTAAGTATCTCTCGAAGCACGGCAAAACGGTTATCTCAAACAAGGTAACGGGTGGCACTGCCGACGGCGGAATTGACGGAATTATAGAAACGTGCGATATTCTCGGATTTAAGGAAAAGATAATGGTGCAAATGAAAAACCGCATTGAGGATACGAATGAAACGGGCGTGCGCGGCTTTTGGGGCGCTGTATGTGCATACGGCGGCTCGCGCGGTATATTTGCAACCACCTCGGGCTTTCACGTAAGCGCAAAGCAATTTCTTGACGGTATAGACAACTGCGTGGGGATTGACGCGGATATGCTCTTCCGCATGGCGTGTGAGTGCCTTTACGGAGTTAAGCGCCGTGACGGAAAATACGCGGTAGATAGCAAGGTGGTGTAGAATGGCGCTTGACTTTTCTAAATACACGAAGAAAAGAGCGGCAAGCTGTGAGAGCTGTGAATTTTACACCTACGACGAGTATACCGAGGAGTACACCTGCTCTCTCTCGCTTGACGAGGACGAAATGGGCGACTTTCTCGGCAGGGTGACAAACGAATGCCATTATTACCGCTATTATGACGAATACAAGAGCGTAAACAAGCAAATTTAAGTAAAATTTTTATTTTTAGCAAGTGAGAAAACGAGAGCATTTGCGAGAAAACAAGAGATTTAAAGAGCTTTCATTTTCTAAATCAATTTTCTTTAAAAAAGTTTCAAAAAACTGTTGACATTCATATACGTATATGTTATAATGTTGGAGCTTGTTAAAAGAGGTACCTACGGTACACAACAAAAAACGGAGGAATTAAAAATGTCAACATTTATGGCTAACGCTAACAACATCGAGCGCAGATGGTTTGTTATCGATGCCGAGGGCAAGCCCCTTGGTAAAACAGCAGTTGCTGCCGCTAACATTCTTCGCGGTAAGCACAGACCCGAGTTTACACCCCACGCTGACTGTGGTGAGTACGTTATCATAATCAACGCTTCTAAGGCTGTTCTTACAGGTAAGAAGCTTGAGCAGAAGTACTACCGCCACCACTCCGGCTACATCGGCGGACTTAAAGAGGTTCAGTACAAGACTCTTATGGCTACCCGTCCCGAGATGGCTATGGAGCTTGCAGTTAAGGGTATGCTCCCCAAGTCGGATCGTAGCCATGTCGTTCTGTGAGCCAAGGA
>JAZRFH010000057.1:0-4630 GCA_045661245.1 Eubacteriales bacterium
TGACGTTCCGCTTGAATTTTACGAGTTTTACGAGCTCGGCTTTGTGGGTGAGCCGATAGCAATATCCTCTCTTCACGGCTCGGGCACGGGTGATTTGCTTGACGCAGTGCTTAAGGAGTGCCCGGAGGACGAAGAGGACGGTGAGGACGAGGGCGTTATAAACGTTGCTGTTATCGGTAAGCCCAATGCGGGCAAATCCTCGATAATCAACCGTATGTGCGGTGAGGACAGAGTTATAGTGTCGGATATCGCAGGCACCACGAGAGATGCCGTTGATACCAGAGTGGAGAATGAACACGGTATTTATAATTTTATTGATACCGCAGGTATCAGACGTCACTCTAAGGTTGAGGATAGAATTGAAAAATTCAGCGTAATACGTGCAAATATGGCGGTTGAGCGTGCAGACGTGTGCTTGCTAATGATAGACGCCAACGACGGTGTTACAGAGCAGGACGAGAGAATTGCGGGCATCGCGCACGAGGCAGGCAAGGCGGTTATTATCGTTATCAATAAATGGGATGCGGTTGAGAAGGACAATAATACCGTGTCAAGTTACACGAAGGATATAAGAGTCGCGCTTTCCTATATGCCCTACGCGCCCATAATCTTCGTATCTGCCCTTACGGGTCAGCGCGTGGCTCATATTTACGAAATGATAAACGAGGTGTACGCCGAGGCACGCAAGCGCGTTACTACGGGTATGCTTAACGACCTTTTGAACGATGCTATGAACAGGGTACAGCCCCCGTCTGACAAGGGTAAGCGCCTTAAAATATACTATATGACGCAAAGCTCAGTGGCACCGCCCACGTTCGTTGTGTTCTGTAACTCAGAGGAGCTGTTCCATTTTTCATACAGAAGATACCTTGAGAACTGTCTGCGCGATACCTTTGGCTTTAAGGGCACGCCCGTGCGTATGGTAATCAGGCAAAAGGGTGATACCTCTACAAAGGTTTAGCGAAAGGAGCAAAATCCGATGTTTATAGATAACATAAAAATACACGTTAAGGCAGGCGACGGCGGTAACGGTGCGGTAGCATTTCACCGTGAAAAGTACGTTAACGCAGGCGGTCCTGACGGTGGTGACGGCGGCAGAGGCGGAAATATAGTTTTCCGTGTAGACGAGGGTGCAAACACACTCCTTGCATTCAGATATAAGAGAAAATTCGTGGCCGAAAACGGCGCTAACGGCGAGGGCGGCAAAAGGCACGGCAAAAACGGTAAGGACGTTATAATAGACGTGCCGCGCGGAACTTTAATTAAGGACGCGGAAAGCGGTAAAATTATATTCGATATGGCAAACGCTGACGAATACGTGCTGTGTAAGGGCGGCAGAGGCGGTTGGGGCAACAGGCACTTTGCAACCCCCACGCGCCAGATACCGAGATTCGCAAAATCGGGCACTAAGGGTGAGGAGCGCGAGGTGGCACTAGAGCTCAAAATGCTTGCAGAGGTTGGCCTTATAGGCTTCCCCAACGTTGGTAAATCTTCGATTTTATCCGAAATTTCTTCGGCCAAGCCTAAGATAGCAAACTACCATTTTACAACGCTTTCCCCAAACCTTGGTGTAGTTAGTATAGGCGAGGGCAGGGGCTTTCTTGCGGCGGATATACCCGGTCTTATTGAGGGCGCGTCAGAGGGGCTGGGTCTAGGTCACGAATTTTTGCGTCATATTGATAGGTGCAGGCTGCTTTTGCACGTTGTCGATATAGCAGGCACCGACGGCAGAGACCCAAGTGAAGATATTGAAAAGATAGATAACGAGCTCTCAAAATATTCCCCCGAGCTTTCAGTACGCCCGCAGATTATAGTCGCCAATAAGGTTGATTCTGCGGATATGGAGAGTGAAGAGGTAAAGCGCTTTAAGAAAAAGTGCCTTGAGCTTGGCCGCGAGGTAGTATACGTGTCGGCATATACGGGAGAAAACCTTGAGGAGCTTGTAAGGGTTACAACCCGAGCACTTAAGGATTTGCCCCCTATTACTGTTTATGAAACAGAGTATACTGAGGAAGAAAGGGCCATTGACGGTAACTCCTCTGCCCGTGAAACTGTTATTGAGAAAAAGGGCGGCAAATATTTCGTTACCGGTGAGTGGCTTTATAACTTTATGGGTCAGATTAATTTTGACGATTATGAGTCGCTCAATTTCTTCCAGCGCGTGCTGACTAAAAACGGTGTTTTCGATAAACTGAGGGCAGAAGGTGTCTGCGACGGTGACACTGTCAATATTTACGACTTTGAGTTTGATTTTGTGGATTGATTTTCTTGTCTAACCCATACCCGTGTTAACAAAAAAGGAGAAGTGTATGTTAAAGGAACTGCTTGAAATAACACGCTCATACCGCCGTTTTGACGGCAACAGGAGAATTTCCGACCGTGAGCTTAGGGAAATAGCAGGCTCTGTAAGGCTTTGCCCGTCAGCCGCAAACTTACAGCGCGTGAGAGTTAAAATTGTAAATGATAGTTTACAAAATAATGCTGTTTTCGGTGAGCTTTCCTTTGCCGCTTACCTTAAGGATTGGAATGGACCGGAGGAGCACGAGCGCCCCGTTGCGTATTTTGTTCTCTTAACCGAGCGTGAGCCTGACGTTAACCTTGCAATAGACGTTGGTATCTGTGCTGAGGCGATTGTTCTTTCGGCTCGTGAGCGAGGCATCGGTGCTTGTATGTTCAGAAGCTTTAATAAGGATTCACTCTCACAAAAGCTTGGCACGCCGGGCCTTATACCCGCTCTTGTTATAGCCCTTGGATACCCTGCAGAAACTGTCGTGATAGACGAGGCTCGGGATAATGACCTTAAGTATTACAGGGATGCCGACGGCGTCCATCACGTGCCTAAGCTTTCACTAGACGACATTGTAATTGAATAAATGAAAAAACACTTTCGCCCCGTGTCAGGTCAAGCGAAAGTGTTTTTGTTTTGAAAAAGCTAATCAAATCATATTTTTCAGTCTGGCTACCTTGAGTATTGCAATCTGCGTTTTTGCGTCCTGTATCTCGCCGTTCATTACCATATCAATAAGCGTTTTTAAGGGGATAAGCTCTACCTCAATAAATTCGTCGGGGTCAAGCTTTCTCTCTCCTATCGTTATTCCCTCGGCAAGATAGAGGTGTATTTTTTCGTTTACAAGCGCGGGTGTTGTATCAAGTGCGCCAAGCGAGGTGTATCTTTCAGCTACGGCACCCGTTTCCTCTTTAAGCTCGCGCTTTGCCGCATCAAGCGGGTTCTCGTCCTTCTTTTCAAGCTTACCTGCAGGTATTTCAAGAAAAACTCTGTTGTGTGCATATCTGAACTGCCGCTCCATAATAACCATTCCGTCGTCGGTAAGAGGTACTACGGCTACAGCACCCATATGCAGACACATCTCTCGGTATGCCACACGTCCGTTCGGTAAGGTTACCTTGTCACGCACTACGGTGAGTACAACGCCGTTATATATTTCCTCACGGCCAAGCTGCTTTTCTGTAAGCTCCATAAATTTGCCTCCTTTGATGTAGGTTAACTGCTATCTTCACCATTCTACCATTATTTCGTTTGTTTGTCAATCTATTTTATTTCAGGGCTCAGTAGGATATGCCAAAGGCTTGGTTAATACCACCGCCGATTATTTGCGCTGCGGCCTTTACAATACCGTCTATTTCCTTTGGCGATACAAGCATACCGTATTCTTTTCCGTCCTCTTTGTTTTTAAGCCCCGTAGTAAAGTAGTCCGAGCTTATAACAGTCGGCACTCCGATTGCTATAACGGGTGCACCAAGTGCTCCTTCGTCTATTGCGTTTTTGTGTCTTCCGATACCCGAGCCGGGAATTATTCCTGTGGTTGAAATCTGTACCGTCCTTCCCAGTCTTTCCGGTGAGCGTGATGCTAAAGCATCAATAGCAATAACAACGTCGGGGCGTATCATTTTGCATACCCCTTCAACGAGCAAAGAGGTATCCATTCCGCTTTCCGACTCAACGCCCGGGGTCAGAACCGCTATCTCAGAGCACTCAAGGCCCTCGAACATATCGTAGCTCTCACGGCTTATATGCAGGGTGGGGTATATCTCCTTTGCACTTCTCGGGCCTACAGAATCGGGGGTTAATTCACCATTGCCGAGCCCCAGAACCAAAATGCGCCCGGGTCTTATATTTTCTCTCTCGAACACAATGCAAAGCTCATGTGCTATTTCCTCACACGCATCGTCTATTTCAGCAGGTGAGAGGCGGTCCATACGGTCTGTTGTCAGTGTATCGTAAATGCCCTTAGGCCTGCCGATGCTTTCCGCCCCCTCTTCTGTCCTTACGGTTATTCGCTCCCATATACCACCGGCAGAATACTCGCGCCTGTAGTCAATTCCCGATATTTTCGTATCAATTTTCCGTCTTTCAAGAGCAAGGTCGCTATCAAATTCACTGTAAGCCATCTGCAAACCCCCGGTTTTGTTTTTTTAGATTATTCCCCAAAAAGATGCAGATAAACCACATTTTTAAAATAAATTATACAAAAGAAAGCGCTTCAATTTGTGCAAATAAACAAAAATTGCCCCGTCTGCAAATTAACATTGAAATGTCAAAAGATATATGATAAAATATTAAAAGTAATATAATATTTGCGCCTACATGGAGGAACTATGAAAAAGATTA
>JAZRFH010000058.1:0-17178 GCA_045661245.1 Eubacteriales bacterium
AGTTTCAGTCATTTTCATTTCCTCCCATTATGCATTCTTCTCGCGAAGAACAGTCATTACGCGAGCAATGTCATGCTTAACATCGGTGATTTTGTGAGGATTGTCAAGCTGCTTAATTTCAAGCTGGAAACGAAGATTGAAACGCTCTTCCTTGAGCTCGCCGAGCTTTGCTGTGAGCTGCTCAGATGTCAACTCTCTAAGTTCTGATGCCTTCATACTTAAGCCTCCTCATTCTTTTCTAAATCTTCCTTGCATACAAACTTACACTTGATAGGAAGTTTGTGAGAAGCAAGACGCATAGCTTCCCTAGCCTGCTCTACGGTAACGCCGTCCATTTCGAACATAACGCGACCGGGCTTAACTACTGCTACCCAGTACTCGGGTGAGCCCTTACCTGAACCCATTCGAGTTTCAGCAGGCCTGTCAGTAATAGGCTTATCGGGGAATATTTTAATCCATACCTTACCGCCACGCTTTACGTATCTGGTCATAGCGATACGGGCAGCCTCAATCTGGTTGGATGTAATCCAAGCGGGTTCAAGAGCAACAAGACCGTAAGAGCCGTTGGTAACAGTGTTACCGCGGAGAGCCTTACCTGTAAGTCTGCCACGCTGAACGCGTCTGAACTTAACTCTCTTAGGCATTAACATTATTTATTGCCCTCCTCGTTGTTCTTTCTCGGGCCGCGGAAACCGCCGTTGCGACGGTCGCCGTTCTGGCGTCTGTTGTTGTCGTTTCTTCTCTGACGTGTTTCGGGGCGGTCGGATCTTTCGCGTGCAGCATTCTCAGAGAATACCTCACCCTTGTAAATCCAAACCTTAACGCCGATTTTACCGTAAGTGGTATTTGCCTCCCAGAAGCCGTAGTCGATATCAGCTCTGAGTGTCTGAAGCGGAATAGTACCCTCATGGTAATGCTCTGTACGAGCGATTTCAGCGCCGCCAAGACGGCCTGAGCAGGAAACCTTGATACCCTTAACGCCAAGACGCATTGTTCTGCCGATAGCAAGCTTCATTGCACGGCGGAAGGAAACTCTCTTCTCAAGCTGTGCGCAGATAGACTCTGCAACGGGCTGTGCGTTTACGTCGGGGGTCTTGATTTCGATAACGTTTACTACTACGGGGCGGCCTACCATTGCCTCGAGCTCTGCTCTGAGCTTTTCAATCTCAGCGCCGTGGAAGCCGATTACAACACCGGGCTTTGCACACTGAATGAAAACACTTACGCGTGCGGAATCGCGCTCGATTTCAACCTTGGGAACGCCTGCACCCTGCAGCTTGGTCTTAACGTACTCTCTAATCTTGTGGTCGGATACAAGCGTATCACCGAAATCCTTGGAATTAACAAACCATCTGGAATCCCAGTTCTTGATTACGCCGACTCTAAGACCGTGGGGATTAACCTTCTGTCCCATTTCAGCCTACCTCCTTCTCTTTTACTACTAATGTTACGTGGCTGGTTCTCTTAAGAATCTGGAATGCTCTGCCCTGAGCTCTGGGCTGTACCCTCTTAAGCGTGGGTCCGGGGCATACGAAGCATTCAGAAACGTAGAGGTTTCCAGCGTCCATATTGAAATTGTGCTCTGCATTTGCTACCGCGCTCTTAAGAAGCTTGATAAGATGCTCTGCTGCAATCTTGTTGGTGTTCTTAAGAATAGCCATTGCTGTATCTGTATCCTTGCCTCTGTTAAGGTCAAGAACAATCTTTACCTTGCGCGGAGAAATTCTCACATATTTAAGATGTGCTTTTGCTTCCATTTAGGAATTGCCTCCTCTCGCTGTTTTGCGATTTACTTTGTTTCTTATTTGTTCGATGTTTTTGAACCCGCATGACCCTTAAAGGTACGGGTAAGAGCGAATTCACCAAGCTTGTGTCCAACCATATCCTCGGTAACGTATACCGGAACATGCTTTCTACCGTCGTGTACCGCGATAGTGTGACCTACGAACTCGGGGAATATTGTAGACGAACGGGACCAGGTCTTAAGAACCTTCTTCTCATTCTTCTCATTCATAGCTACGATACGGTTAAAGAGCTTCTCTTCAACATAAGGTGCCTTTTTTAAGCTTCTACTCATTGTTATTCTCCTTGCTCAAATTACTTCGCATTTCTGCGCTTGATGATGAACTTGTTGGTTCTTGCCTTCTTGTTTCTCGTCTTATAACCGAGAGCAGGCTTGCCCCAAGGAGTAACAGGACCGGGACGGCCTACAGGTGACTTACCTTCACCACCACCGTGAGGGTGATCACAGGGGTTCATTACAGAACCGCGAACTGTGGGGCGAATGCCTCTGTGACGGGTCTTACCTGCCTTACCGAGCTTGATAGTCTCATGCTCAAGGTTGCCTACCTGACCGATAGTAGCCTTGCAGTCAAGACGAACTATACGAACCTCACCGGAGGGAAGTCTTACCTGTGCTGTGCCGTTCTCCTTAGCCATAAGCTGAGCAAATGCACCTGCGGAACGAACGAGCTGAGCGCCCTTGCCGGGATAAAGCTCGATGTTGTGAATAACCGTACCTACGGGAATAGCCGAGATGGGAAGCACGTTACCGGGCTTGATATCTGCGTTAGCGCCTGCCTCAACAACGTCGCCATCGGTAAGACCAACGGGAGCTATGATGTAGCTCTTCTTGCCCGCATCGTTCTCAAGGAGTGCGATGTAAGAGGTTCTGTTGGGGTCGTACTCGATACCGAGGACCTTGCAGGACTCGTCCGCATTTCTCTTGAAGTCGATAATTCTGTACTTCTGCTTGTTACCGCCGCCGTGGTGACGAACGGTGATTTTGCCGTAGCTGTTTCTGCCGGCAGTCTTTTTCTTGGTTACGATAAGGCTCTTCTCGGGAGAAAACTTGGTTATCTCCTCAAAGGAGGGGCTTATCATATTTCTACGCGACGGAGTAGTCGGTTTATATCTCATTGTTGCCATTTCACTTTTCCTCCTGCCTTAGTTCATACTCTCGAAGAAAGCGATGGGAGCAGAATCCTCGGAAAGAGTGACAACAGCCTTCTTCCACTCGGAGGTGTAACCGAAGTGTACACCGTATCTCTTGGGCTTCTTCTTCATATTGATTACGTTGACCTTTACAACCTTGGTCTTCTTGAACATGGTCTCAACAGCAGTTGCTATCTCAGCCTTGGTTGCGTTCTTCTGAACCTCAAAGCTGTAACGCTTTGCACCAACGCCGTCCATGCTCTTCTCGGTGATAAGAGGTCTTACAATGATATCTGCATAAGATTTCATCTTGCATATACCTCCTCTATCTTTGCTACGGCGTCCTTAGCAACCACGAAGGTATCGCAGTTAAGGATGTCGTATACGTTGATTGTGTTCCACTGAGTGGTCTTAACGCCCTCGATGTTTGCACAGCTCTTGATTACGTAATCGTTAACCTCGGGAAGAACGATAAGCGTCTTCTTTGCGGCACCGATTGCGCCAAGCATAGCAACCATCGCCTTGGTCTTATACTCGTTTGCGGTGATGTTGTCAACAACAACCATAGTACCGTCTGCTACCTTGGACGAAAGAGCGCTGAATATTGCAGTTCTCTTTATCGCCTTAGAGAGAGATACTCTGTAGCTGCGGGGCTTGGGGCCGAGCGCTACGCCGCCGTGTGTCCACTGAGGAGCGCGGGTGCTACCCTGTCTTGCATGACCGGTACCCTTCTGCTTCCAGGGCTTTCTGCCGCCGCCCGAAACCTCGGTACGGGTGAGAGTGGACTGTGTGCCCTGTCTCTGATTCAAAAGATATGCTCTTACTGCGGTGTGGAGGACTGCTGCGTTTACAGACGCGCCAAAAACCTTGTCAGACAAAGTGATTTCTCCAACTTCCTTGCCCGCCATATCTACAACTTTCATATTAGGCATTGTGTCTTCCTCCTTCCGTTATGCTTTAACCGAATCACGAATAAATACGATACCGCCCTTTGCGCCGGGAACCGCACCCTTTACCGCGATCGGATTCTTTTCAGCATCAATCTTAACTGCTACCAGATTAAGAATGGTAACCTGCTCGTTACCGTACTGACCTGCCATCTTCTTGTTCTTGAAGATTCTGGCGGGGTCGATAACACCCATAGAGCCGGACTGACGGTGTACAGGACCTACACCGTGGGTCATTCTGAGCTTGTGAAGATTCCATCTCTTGATTGCACCTGTGTAGCCGCGTCCCTTTGTGATACCTGTGATGTCGACCTTCTCGCCTGCGGCGAAGGTATCGACGGTTACCACTGAACCTGCCTCAAGTGCCGAGCAATCCTCAAGTCTGAACTCCTTGAGATGTCTTTTGGGAGAAACTCCCGCTTTTTCAAAGTGACCAAGCTCAGCCTTGTTAACATTCTTCTTAGATACGTCTGCATAAGCAAGCTGAACTGCGTCGTAGCCGTCGTTTTCAACGGTCTTCTTCTGTACTACCACGCAAGGACCTGCTTCAATCAGGGTTACGGGTACTACGTTGCCTTTTTCGTCGAAGATCTGAGTCATACCCAGCTTCTTACCGATAATGCCTTTTTTCATTTTTCCTCCTATAAGGTTATTGGTTGACGGCTTTGAATTTCCGCCGTAGCGAACCGCCAACTTGACCACGAGGCCGTGGTGTTTTCGGACTTATTGCCCGAGGGGCTTGAAGTGCCCCGAAAATTGATTAAGCCTTGATCTCGATTTCAACGCCTGCGGGAAGCTCGATGCTCATAAGAGCCTCAACAGTCTTCTGTGCAGGGTCAAGTATGTCGATCAATCTCTTGTGCGTGCGCATCTCGAACTGCTCACGGCTGTCCTTGTACTTGTGTACCGCTCTCAAGATTGTAACAATCTCTCTGTCGGTAGGAAGCGGAATAGGACCGCTGACCTTGCTTCCGTTTCTCTTAGCTACCTCTACAACCTTCTGTGCTGCGGCGTCGATGATTGCCGAGTCATAGCTCTTGAGTCTAACTCTGATTTTTCCCTGTGCCATAGTTTTGTCCTCCTATTAGTATTGCTTAATACCGAATTTGGAGGGCGACAAGTTTCACACCGTGCCGGGCGTATCAAACACGCCCTTATAAAATCAGTTCGCTAAGTCTACCGCAGTCGACGTGACGAACCGACAAAAACACGGAATTGCCCGAAGGCAATACTTTGCTTCGCCCGGTTAAATATCGGACATACTCCACGGAAATTCCCTACCTCGAGGGGTAGCCACCTCCCGCTTCAACGCATATCAAGCTTATATATTATACTATAAAAGATTTCAAAATTCAAGTTTTTTTCAAAAATAATTCCAAAAATTTTTAACAATCTTTCACGAAATTTAACCTGAGTTATTTGTATATATTGACTAATGCTTTTTAGGATTATTCTTCATCTCGGCTCGCATTTTTTAAAAAATCCTGTTTAATTCTTGAAAAAATGTTCTTATTTTTTTATTAGAAAATCAATTTATTTACAAAATGTTCACAAATGTATTGTACAATATAACCTGTATGACGGGGCTGTGCCCCCGATTTTCTTTACGCGCGCGTATTTCATTAAATGAAGGAATTTTCTCCCCAATGAATAAAAACACTAAAATCACAAGGCTGTATTTTATAATTCTCATGCTCGTTACTGCGGCGGCTGTGGCACTTAGGACGGTTGCTTGCCTTAACGACCTCGAGTACCGTTTTGGCATATTTGGCTCATATACTCTCATTACGGCATCGGGCATTTGCGCGGCGTTGGGAGTGCTTATTCTTTTCTCCTATATTTTTTTCAGCGACAAAATAAGTGCTGTGCCGACCTTCTCGTCCCCCTCAACCTATATGCCGACAGCGCTTGTGGCAATTGCGCTGATATTCTTATCGGTGGCCCTTTTGTCGGTCAAGGCGCCCCTTGATGCTGCACCGCGCGGCCTCGTTGTCACGTGCGGCATTCTCGCGCTGGTTGCTGTTCTGCACTTTTTTCTCAATGCGTTTCTCACCGAGGCGCATACTGAGCTGCGCGGATACTTCTCGCTTGCAAGCGTAATTTTCTTAGCACTTTATTCGGCTTATTTATATTTTGAATCAACCCTACCCGTAAACGCGCCTAACAAGCTTGTCGACCAATTGGCGTATCTATTCTCCGCCCTGTTTTTCTTGTATGAGGCAAGAATCTCGCTCGGCAGAGAGAGGTGGCGCCCGTACGTTGCCTTCGGACTTATCGCGGCACTGCTTACGGCATACTCGTCGGTACCCTCGCTTATCGTGTACTTTGCCAAGGGTCAGATAATTTCAAACAGTATCGAAGAGAATATACTGACGCTTACTCTCTTTATATTCATTTGCGCACGTATATTTATGGTTGCGGCGCTTAAGGAAAGCACCGAGAGCTCGGCAATTATCGGTATGCGTACCTTTGCTAAAAGGCGCGAGGGAATTATTGCAGAGTCTATGAACGTGCATAAGGAGGCGTTTGCCGTGCAAATGACGATAGACGACCTTTTGCCAAAGCCCGAGATAGAGAGCGAGGAATTTATACCTGACGACCTGCCCGAGGCTGACCCCGAGATAATAGAAGAGGCACCCGAGCAGATAACGCTTGAGATGCTTTTACCCGAGATTGATGCAAATGAAGAAAGGGCGGACACCGAATAATGAAGAAAATACTTGTAATTGACGGCAACAGCATAATCAACCGCGCCTTTTACGGCATAAGACCGCTCACTACCAAGTCGGGCAAGCAAACGGGCGCAATTTACGGCACCGTCAATATGATTGCAAAGCAGCTTGATATAATAAAGCCCGACTATGCGGCGGTAGCCTTTGACCTTAAGCACCCGACCTTCCGGCACGAGATGTACGACGGATACAAGGCAGGCAGGCACCCTACCCCGCCCGAGCTTCTTGAGCAATTTGACGATGCGAAGGAATGCCTTAGACTTATGGGCCTTTCGGTTTTGTCACTGCCCGGCTGGGAAGCAGACGATATTCAAGGCACTATAGCAAAAATGGCGTGGAATAATGCTGACACCGAGAGCTATATTTTCTCGGGCGACCGCGACCTTTTACAGCTGATTGACGATAAGGTAACCGTTTTGCTTGCAACGAATCAGGAAACCGTTGCTATGCACCGCGAGGAGTTTGAGGCAAAATACGGCGTTAAGCCCGAGTGCTTTGTTGATATGAAGGCGATAATGGGCGACTCGTCTGACAACATACCCGGTGTGCGCGGGATTGGCCCTAAGGGCGCAGAGAGTCTTATTAAGAACTTCGAAACTCTTGACGGGATATACGAAAACATAGACGACGCGCGAATATCGCGCGGAGTAAGAGAAAAGCTGCTTTCGGATAAGGATAACGCGTATTTATCGCAAAGGCTTGCGAGAATTGATACAAAAGCACCTATCGGTGTTACACTTGCAGATATTGAGTACCGCGGCTTTGATAAATCGGGGCTTTACAAAAAGCTCTCAGAGCTTGAGCTTAACTCGATTATAGTAAAATTCGGCCTTAACAAGCCCGAGGAGAATGACGCCGTGCTTACAGATGCTGAGGCGGTAAGCTTTCGTGAAATCGGTGAGAGCGAGATACCCGAGGGGCGCGGCAAAACCGTAGCGATATATAGGGCCGCCGACGGGGTATATATAAATATAAATGAAGAAAACCTCGTTTACAAGGGCGATTTTTCTAAGCTTTCACCCCTCTTTTCGGGCGCTTCGGTAATTTGCTATGACGGCAAGCCGCTTTGCCACGCGATGCTTGAAGAGGGTATGGATATCAGCAAAAACGATTTTCTTGACCTATTGCTTTACGAGTACGTTTTAAACCCCGGCAGCGGCAACGCGGGGCTTTCCTCGCTCGTATCAATGTTTCTCGGCAAGAGCGTTAAGGACGGTATTCCCTGCCCTGAGCTTATGCGTGAGCTTGAGGGTGCCTTGCGAGGAAAAATTGAAGAGAGCGGACAGAGCGATATTCTATTTAAAATCGAGCTGCCCCTCTTACCCGTGCTTGCAAAAACCGAGCGCGTGGGCTTTAAGATAAACCCTAGGGGTATTGCCGAATTCGGCGAGGCTCTCGGTGAGCTTGCAGAGGAGCTTTCGGGCAGGATATTTATGCAGGCGGGCGAGGTGTTTAATCTTAACTCACCAAAGCAGCTCGGCGAGGTGCTTTACGAGAAAATGGGGCTGAATACGGGGGCTAAAAAGGGCAAAACCGGCTATCACACCGATGCCGAAACGCTTATGGAAATGCGCCACCTATCGCCCATTATAGACGATATACTTGAATACAGGCAGGTAACCAAGCTTAAGAGCACCTACACACAGCCTCTCATAGACGCGTGTGACGAAAACGACAGAATTCACACCGATTTCAAGCAGGCGCTAACAGCGACGGGCAGGCTATCAAGTGCCGACCCGAACCTGCAGAATATACCTATAAAGACCAAAATGGGCAGAGAATTGCGCCGTTTCTTTGTTGCAGAGGACGGATATACGCTTGTAGATGCCGATTACTCTCAGATAGAGCTTAGAATTTTAGCGCATATTTCGGACGATTACACTATGCGCGAGTCGTTTATAGCTGGTGAGGATATACACACGCGCACGGCGGCGGCGGTATTCGGCTGTAGTGAAGAAGAGGTAACGCCCGAGAAGCGTAAGCGCGCAAAGGCGGTAAACTTCGGCATAGTTTACGGCATTAGCGGCTTTTCACTGGCTAAGGACATTGGCACAAGCGTGCCCGAAGCGACTAAATATATCAAAAATTACCTTATGAACTACCCGTCGATTGACAGATATCTTGAGGACGTGGTAAAATCAGCAGAGGAAAACGGCTACACTGCCACGATTATGGGCAGGCGCAGGTATATACCCGAGCTTAAGGCAGCCAAGGCGCCCTTACGTGCCTTTGGTAAGCGAGTTGCTATGAACGCACCGATACAGGGCACTGCGGCAGATATTATAAAGCTGGCTATGATAAACGTAGACAAAAGGCTCACAGCCGAGGGGCTTGACGCGCGCCTCGTTATGCAGGTGCACGACGAATTGATAGTCGAGGCAAAAGAGGATATAGCCGATAGGGTGGCTCTTGTTTTGCAGGAAGAGATGGAGAAAACCTTTGCTCTTTCCGTACCGCTTACCGTAGAGGTGACAAAGGGCAGAAATTGGCTCGAACAAAACGCCATAACGCCATAGGCGAGTGAAGAGTGAAAAGTGAGAAGGGTTGCGTCATTTGAGTCCAACCGAACGAAAAAGAGCGGAGATACTTTTGAAACAGGTATCTTCGCTCTAAAATTATGCATATTTGTGTTTTAAGGTTGAAATTCTACGAATTTCTTGAATTTTTACTGTTTTCTCTATTTTTCTTTGGTTTAACCCAATTTTTAATGACTCAGAACTTTTTCGAGAAAACGCTTATCTTATTATGATTTTATCAAAGCCTAAAGAGGAAATCGGCTCGTCTGACCTTGCAAAAACACTTTCCGTAATCGCGTTTACCGATGCTACGCGCAGGGTAGGTATTTTATATTTTTTGGATATATCAAATAGCGTTTCGTTACTCTCGGGATAGTATACCGTAACCACGCACTCGTCACGCTCAAACCTCTGCCCCTCGGGTGTTAATTCCGCTACGTAGCGCACCTCTTTATCGGATAAGGGCATAAGGGCTAGACCAATATCAGCCGTGGGCCTTACGTTCTCATTATCAAGCTCAATACTTGCATTTTTTACCCAAGCGGTGTATTCGGGGCGTGTTTTGTCAGGGAAATGACTATTATTGTTTACATTCTCCTTAAAAGGCACTGATATTTTAATTTGAGAATATACTGGGTCGCCAAGCTCGTTAATTTCACACGCTATGCCACTAAAACGCACTTCACCACCGATTTTGCCCTCGCCGCCAAGGCTTAAGTCATTTATTTTAACCTCTGCCGTGGGCAAGAGTATATTTCGCGTGCCATCAAGCCCAAGCGAGGCACGGGTAAGCGTGTCACCTATCTTAAAGCCAATTACCGACGGCGGCAGGAGCTCTGTATATTCAAGGGTCGACATACGCGCCCCACTCTCACATTCGGTAAGGTATGCGTCAAGCATTACGTCTATCTCCGAGTTGCCCATAACGCGCATTTTACCCTCTGTGATTACCGATACTACAATGCCTACTCCGTCGTCGTCGGGGTTAAGCGAGCACTTAACGGAGCTTATCTCTAGGCACCCTTCTGCGTGGGTATCGGTCATATTTAAGTACGGCCTATCCGTGTCAAAATATCTCTCGCAAAACGGCACCTTTTTCTCTAAGGTAAAGGGTACGGACTGCCCCTGTTTTACAAGTGCCAATATCTCCAATTCACCCTTGTACTCTGCCCCGTCATCGCTAAGGCTTACCGTATCTGCCTTAACGTTACAGACAGTGTAAAGCACCTCTACCTCGTCCTCCATTGCACCGTCAAGGTGTGCAAGCTCCTCTGCATATTCCCTCTCGCCCGACCTGTCAATGTACATAGTGCGTATTTTTGCCTTGCCCATTCTTGCCTCATACTCGTAGCCCTCAGGCATTGGTGCCACCTCAAGCTCTCTGTTACGCGCAGTATAGAGTGTTGATGCAAGCGTGCATCTTGCCGAGAGCTTGCGCGGGCCTACGGGTCTTGCTACGTAGCTCTGCACTGCTGTATCAAGGTCAAAATCGGATAAATCATCGGTCACCAGCTTTACCGACCCCTCAAAGTCGCTAGTAAACTCTGCGTGCGATACCTTATCCTCACTGTCAAGATAAATCACACTGTAGGCAACTACTCCCGAATACTCAATACTATCCCCCGAGGGAAAGCTTGCAGAGGGGATAACTCTTGCATCTGTAAAAAGTATCTTTTTAATATCTCCGTTATAATCGGGTAAGGTGTACTCACCCGCGCTCTCGCTAAGCACGCCGCCCATTGTGCGCACCGCTATATACTCCCTATTACTCTCCATAAAAACCTCCAAAGTTTTTCTCACTCAATAATATGCAAGCGCACACTTGGTTATTCGTGAGTTGTAAACAGAGAGAGTGTTTTAAGCAAAAATTTAACGGGGCAGAGTCATTAAGAATTCAGCAAAATCAATGCTTTTAGAGCAAAACTAATAAAAATATGCTGAATTCTTAGTGCGAAGCACCTTTTGGGGCTAGCTTGATTTTGAACAGAAATCGTCGAATGCAACCGAGAGGCGTATATACATACGTCGGAGGGCGCAGTCGGCGATAGAAAAAGTGCATAAAAAAAGGAGAAATTCAAAGAATTCCAACCTTATAAACTGAAAATATAAAAGTTAGAGCAAAGATGCCGATATTTTAGCACCTTTGCTCTTTTTCGGTTATGCCTAAATGAAGCAGCCCCGTTTTCATGCGTTCTCTTTTAAGCTTTATTCGGCTGAAGCACCGAGATTCTCCATAAGTCGCTTATTGAATTCGCGGGCCGTGTGGTAGCCCATACGCTTCTGGCGGTTGTTCATAGCGGCAACCTCGATAACTACAGAAAGGTTACGGCCGGGGCAAACGGGCAAAACAATGCTTGGCACATCAATGCCGAGTATGTTCGTAGTTTCCTCGTCAAGGCCGAGCCTGTCGTACATCTTGCCGTTCTCCCACTGTTCAAGGTTTATAACAAGGTCGATTTTTTCCGTTTCCTTAACCGAGCCGATACCGAACAGGCGGCGCACGTCTACAATACCGATACCGCGCAGCTCAACGTAGTGCCTTATTATCTCGGGCGCACGGCCAACGAGAGTGGTGGCGGAAACACGGGTTATCTCTACCGCGTCGTCTGCGATAAGGCGGTGGCCGCGCTTTAGCAGCTCAATTGCCGTTTCACTCTTACCTATTCCCGACTCGCCAAGCAGAAGAATACCCTCACCGTAAACCTCAACCAGAACTCCGTGCCTTGTTATGCGCGCACCGAGCTGTACGTTAAGGTATGCAATAAGTGCTGCCATAAAGTCGGACGTACGCATAGCGGTACGCATAAGGGGCACCTTATATTTTGCGGCAAAGCTTACCGTCTGCTCGTCTATTTCAATTGAGGTTGTAAAAATCACGCCTACAGGGGCAGAACGGAAGAAATCCTCAAGCCTGCGAGAGCGCTCCTCAGCGCTGAGCTCGGAGAGAAAAAGGTGCTCAACCTTACCGATTATCTGTATTCTTTCAGGCTCGTAATGGTCGTAAAAGCCCACCATCTGCAAACCCGGGCGGTTAACGCGCGAGCAGCCTATGGCTATATTCTCGGGCAGGTCGGGCAGATGTATCGTTTCAAGCTTGAACTCGTTTATTATCTTTGATAAGCTTACGGTATAATTGTCTTGCACGGTGCACCTCGCGTTTTTTTCTTTAGTTTAACATATTTCTTCGTCAAATGCAAATATTTTTGATTTATTTTTCAAAAAAGTCGGGCAAAGCCGGGGGCAGAGGTAAATAATTGCACTCAATACTTGATTTTGTAACAATAATTTGATAAAATATGTAGGATAATATTTATATGAGGTTATTGCGGTGAAAAAATTTTTAATTATTTTACCTTTGCTTTGCGTATGCTTCTCGCTCTTCTCATGCTCGGCTGAGTACAAGCCCGTCGAGAGCACCGCAAAGGAGAAAACCACGGTTATAGAGATTTCTGCCCGCGGCAAAAAATACGAGGTTAAATACGAGCTTTGGCGCGCGCTTTACCTGACACACAAGGACGAGGTTACGGGCGAGGGCGAGGAATACAAGGCTAAGATAAACGAGCTTATCTTGGAGAGAGCCGCAGATATATACTCCGTGCTTGCGCTTTGCGACAGGGTTGGAATAAACCTTTACTCAAGGAGCGTTGAAGGCGAGATTGAACAGTACATCACAGAGAGCATTGAGGGCGGTGCTAATGCCATTGGATACGGCAGCTATGAGAACTATCTCAATGCGCTTAAGGATATGAACCTCAACTACTCGGTCGCGGTTTTGCTTTTGCGCTATGAGATAGGGCTTCGCGAGCTTGATAACTACTATATCGGCTCCTTTGGCACCGACGATATACAAAACGGCATTGAATTCGGTGAGCTTACCTACACGCGCGAGGATATTAAAAAATACTATTACAGCGACGAGTGCGTGCGTGTATTGCGTGCACACCTGCAGGCAGACGCTTACTACGAGCCCGACACTCGCGCAGACGAGATAAGGCAAGAGATGGAAGAGGCGGCAAGACTTGGCGAGAGCGCAGTTGCGGGCGTTATAATAAACAACAGTATTACCTCCTATTACGAGGCAGAGCGCGGATACGTTATGGCAAGGCACAATCTTAACAAGCTTTATTACAGCGAGCTCACAAATGCGGCGTTTGGGCTTAACACGGGTGAGGTGTCAGAGCCCGTACACGTCAACAGCGGTGACGGGGAGATAATATTTATTCTCTACCGTGCAGAAAAGAGCGACGCGCATTTCGATAACAACTACAGCGAGATTGCTTACGTTTATCTTACCGACACTGTGGGTAAGAGGATATCCGAGGTGCAAAGCGCGCTTGTCCTGAGTGCGGAATATACCGACAGCTTTTACGCAATAGATTACGGGCAGGTTTCAATGAATGAATAAAAGACGGAAGATTGACAGCCGCGTTTTCTCCTCTCTAAGACCCGACCTTACGCAAACCGAAGACTTCCCTATGCATATGTTCCGTGACGCCCTCTCGCGCTTTGCAGACGAATATTTGCGCGCGGCGGTGACGTTCACTGCAGAGGGCGAGTCGAGTGCCGTTGCCAATATGTCGCTTGAGGGTGTTGCGTATACGCTTAGGCTAATGGTGCAGTATGCAGGCGAGGGTGAGCTCTTGAACGTGAGGCTCTCGCTTGGTGAGCATATGACGCTTGACGTCGAGTTTCCGAGAGGCCTACCGAGCTTTGAAGACCTTTCCGTGATTGCCGCGGCGGGCCGCTCTGCCGGTTTGCACTTTGAGGCAAGGGGCAACCGAGTAATTTTCCGCACCCGTCTTGTACGCACGGGTAAAATTTCTGTTTACGCAAAGGGTACAAACAAGCTTTACGACGCGCTTTTAAAAATATTTTTTGAATAATTTCTTTAGGAGAAGCAGACCCACTGCTTCTCTTTTTATTTTAACACGCCCAGCCCTTACAAAAATATGTGTTCTTTTTTTCTTGAAATTATTGTTAAGTATACACTATATTGTTACTCATACCGAGCACATGAAGAGCCAAGATAATATTGTGGATTTCGATAAAAATTGAAACACGTAAACACGGAAAGGCAAGGTGTAAGGTTGAAAAAATATATATTTAAATCGGTCGTTTTACTCTCGGTTATCTGTACACTTTTGTCTGCGCCGAGAGCCGAGAGAATAGGCGACGACACTCTCTCGGGAAGGGTGGCAGGCACGGGCAGCGGGGCAGTAGCCCTATCCTCGGATTTGCGCGTATCCTCAAGAATTTGGGAGCTCTTGCGCGGCGAGGACGAGGAAAGAACGGTCCTTATCCCCGGCGGTATGGTATTTGGGGCAAGGCTTAAGCAGACTGCGGTTGTTGTAACAGAGGCGGGAGAGATTCATTCAATAAAATGCGGTGACAAGCTGCTCTCGCTCGACGGGGTGGAGATAAAGGAGATAGACGACGTAAGAGGTGTTCTCAAAGAGTGCGGTGGGCGCGAGCTTATTGCGGTGCTTTCACGCGGCTCAACGCGCTTTGACGTAAAGCTGACACCGAAGCTTTCGGGCAGTGAATATAAGCTTGGCATTCAACTGCGCGACAGTGCGGCAGGCATCGGTACCATAACCTATATTGACCCCGAAACAGGCACGTTCGGCGGTCTTGGTCACGGAATTTGCGACAGCGAGAGCGGCGAGGTAATTGAAATTTCAGCAGGCAACGTAACGGGCGTAATTCTCGGCGGCGTAAAGCGCGGAGAGGCAGGCAAGCCCGGTGAGCTTACGGGTATTCTTACCGACCGCAATCTCGGTGAGGTCTACTCAAATACACCGTCGGGCGTTTTCGGCAAGCTAAGCTCGGTGCCCGAGGGCACAAAATCGGTAAAAATCGCGCATAGGGGCGAGGTGCACACAGGCAAGGCCGCAATTTACTCAACAATCAAAAACGGCAAAACCGCAAAATACGAGATTGAAATTACAGAGGTTGATACAGCATCGACAGGCACAAAGTGCTTTAAAATCCGCGTATGCGACCCCGCTCTTATCGCCCTTACCGGCGGCATCGTCCGCGGAATGAGTGGCAGCCCCATAATCCAAGACGGCAAGCTCATAGGCGCAGTCACTCACGTGATGGTGGGTAACCCAACCGAGGGGTACGGGATATTTATTGAAAATATGCTAAGTGCGAGCGAGGGCGCTCTGCCAAAGGCGGCGTAAGAAAATGCAAAATGCAAAATTCTAAATGCAAAATGTAGCGGAACGCGACCGAGCGGCAGCGAAGAAAATGCACAATTAAAAATTTACAGTTAAAAATGGAAAATTGAAAATTAAATAATAAAAAAGCAATACCTTGCCCTATAATTTAACACGGGGTTTGGTATTGCTTTTATTTTTTCTCCTTTACCAAGCACGGAAATCCGAGCCAAGCAATCGCAGGCACAGACTTGTGTTACACCGTCGTTCTTCAGCCCGAAGCAATAGAAATCTACCCGAGTGTGAGAAAACGGCGATTTACGCTGAAAGTAACAAGGATTTTGCGAAGAAAATTTTGAATAGAAATTTGAGTTATTTGAGGGTAAGTTGTAGATAACTACGACGACCCGAGAAAACACGAATCTGCACCAAAACTTATAAAGCCTTTTACGCAGTTAATTTCGAGTGGAAACCGTCGTTCTTCGAGCCGAAGCAATAGAAATCTACCCGAGTGTGAGAAAACGGCGATTTACACCGAAAGTAACAAGTAAAGGTTAGGGCTGCTTGCCGATGTAGGCCTGTATTCCGCCGTCTACGTAGAGTATCTGGCCGTTTACAAAATCGGAAGCGTCACTTGCAAGGAACACTGCGGGGCCGGCAAGGTCCTCGGGGTTGCCCCAACGGCCGGCGGGAGTTTTGGAGATTATGAACTTATCGAAGGGGTGACGGCTGCCGTCGGGCTGGAGCTCACGAAGGGGAGCTGTCTGAGGAGTTGCTATGTAGCCCGGGCCTATGCCGTTACACTGAATGTTGCACTCACCGTACTCGGACGCGATGTTTCTGGTAAGCATCTTAAGACCGCCCTTAGCTGCGGCGTACGCGGAAACTGTTTCACGGCCGAACTCACTCATCATAGAGCAGATGTTGATAATTTTGCCGTGGCCCTTTTTAATCATTGAGGGGATAACTGCCTTTGCAACGATAAAGGGAGCGATAAGGTCAACGACGATAACCTGAGGGAACTCGCACGCCTTCATTTCAATCATAGGAATTCTCTTAATAATACCTGCGTTGTTAACGAGAATATCGATAACGCCTACCTCTTCTTCTACCTTAGCAACAAGAGCGTTTACAGCATCCTCGTCGGTAACGTCACAAACGTAGCCGTGAGCGTCGATGCCCTCTGCCTTATAAGCTGCAATGCCCTTTTCTACAAGCTCTGCCTTAATGTCGTTGAAAACGATGGTAGCGCCTGCCTCTGCCATACCCTTAGCGATTGCAAAGCCGATACCGTATGATGCACCTGTAACGAGGGCAATCTTACCCTCAAGGCTGAAATTCTGTGTGTTTGCCATTTTTATTTCTCCTTTAAATTATTATCTAAGTTCTCTTGTTTCGATGTGGTCCATATCGGTGAACTCCTGATTCTCACCGCACATAGCCCAGATAAACGAATAGTTACGAGTGCCTACACCCGAGTGGATAGACCAAGAGGGTGAAATAACAGCCTCCTCGTTATGCATAATGATGTGGCGTGTTTCCTTGGGCTCACCCATCATGTGGAATACCGCGTCGTTCTTATCCATATCAAGATAGAGGTAAACCTCCATACGTCTGTCATGCGTGTGGCAGGGCATGGTGTTCCAGTTAGAGCCAACCTCAAGCTCGGTAAGCCCCATAGCAAGCTGGCAGGACTTCATAACCTCAGGGTGTATGTACTGATTGATAACTCTCTTGTTACAGTCCTCGGTTGAGCCGCAGGGCACCTTGCGCGCCTTGGTGATGTCTATTTTAACAATGGGGTAAGAGGTGTGTGCGGGGCACGAGGTCATATAGAACTTTGCAGGTGCCTCGGGGTTGACGCTCTTAAAGGTTATTTCCTTGTTGC
>JAZRFH010000059.1:0-2462 GCA_045661245.1 Eubacteriales bacterium
CCTTTACCTGACGGCATCTTCCGAGCTGTGCTACGGAAGCATCCTTGAGCTCAAGTCCGAGCTCGCTTGTGATAACCTCACCGCCGGTAAGGATAGCGATATCTCTGAGCATCTCCTTGCGTCTGTCGCCAAAACCGGGAGCCTTTACCGCAACAACGGTAAACGTACCGCGAAGCTTGTTAAGTACGAGTGTGGTAAGTGCCTCGCCCTCTACGTCCTCAGCAACGATAAGCAGCTTTTTACCCGACTGAACTATCTGCTCAAGCAGGGGAAGAAGCTCCTGGATAGACGAAATCTTTTTATCTGTGATAAGAATAAAGCAGTCGTCAATAACAGCCTCCATCTTATCGGTATCTGTAACCATATAGGGAGAGAGGTAGCCGCGGT
This sequence comes from Eubacteriales bacterium, assembly GCA_045661245.1. GTDB lineage: Bacteria > Bacillota > Clostridia > Oscillospirales > CAG-272 > UBA1740. The sequence continues at coordinate 388 of JAZRFH010000059.1, forward strand.
CAAACTGCATACCCTCAACAACCTCACTGTAGGTCTCCGCACTCTTAGACTCCTCAACGGTGATAACGCCGTCTGCCGTTACCTTATCCATAGCGTCTGCGATAAGTCTGCCTATCGTCTCGTCACCTGCGGAAACTGCACCTACTCTTGCGATGTCCTCAGTACCCGAAACAGCCTTAGCCTGCTTTTTAAGCTCCTCTGTAGCCGCGTCAACAGCCTTGAATATACCCTTTCTCAGCACCATGGGGTTAGCGCCTGCGGTAACGTTCTTCATACCCTCGTGGATAAGTGCCTGAGCAAGAAGAGTTGCGGTAGTAGTACCGTCGCCTGCCGCGTCGTTAGTCTTGGTAGCAACCTCGCGTACAAGAGATGCACCCATATTCTCGCCTGCGTCTGCGAGCTCAATTTCCTTTGCTATTGTAACACCGTCGTTGGTGATAAGGGGCGCACCGAATTTCTTATCGAGCACCACGTTTCTGCCCTTAGGGCCGAGAGTTATTTTAACAGTGTCTGCCAGCTTATCAATTCCGCGAAGAAGTGCGCTTCTGGCATCCATGCCGTAAAGTATTTCCTTTGCCATAATAAATGTTCCTTTCTGAATTATCAGTCCTCAACAACTGCGAGAATGTCAGACTGACTTACTATTGTGTATTCAACACCGTCAAGCTTAACCTCGGTGCCGCTGTACTTACCAACTATAACCTTGTCACCGGCCTTAAGGGTCATAACAACCTCTTTACCGTCAACAATTCCGCCGGGGCCAACCGCCTCGATAACCGACATCTGCGGCTTTTCCTGAGCGGCGCCGGGCAAGAGAATACCCGCCTTGGTAACCTCGGGTGCCTCTACCTTCTTTAAAACTACCTTATCAAGTAAGGGCTTAAGCTTCATAACTGAATTTCCTCCGTGTTTTTCTTTTTAGCACTCTAAAACTCCGAGTGCTAACACATACAGATATATTCTATATTAAGTATATAGAAAAATCAATAGCTTTTACAAATCTTCACAATTTGTTAACATTCGTCTTTATTCAAGCGACTCACGCAAAATAGACATTATTTTCTTCTCCTCGCGTGATACCTTGACCTGTGACAGACCGAGAAGGCGCGCGGTTTCAACCTGTGAATAATCCTTGAAATAGCGCAAAATCACCAGCCTGCGCCTTTGCTCGTCAAGTGCCTCTATCGCCGCGTGAAGTGCGAGCTTGTCAAAGCTGTTTTTCTCTTCGTCCTCGTTAGCAATCGTGCTGCCGAGTGTTGTTCTGCCGTCGTCGTCGAAAACGCTCTCGTCAAGCGAGCGCACGGGGCTCTCCGAATAGATAGCAGAAGCGGCGTCCTGAACCGAAACCCCCACGGCCTCGGCAAGACTTTCAAGGTCGCACCTCTCGCCCGAGTCAAGCCGTCTTTCACGCTCACGGCAGAGAATTGCGGAGAGCCTTTTTTCCTCGCGCGACACCTTTATAAATCCGTCGTCACGCAAAAAGCGGCGTATCTCGCCAAAAATCAGCGGCACGGCGTAGGTAGAAAAGGCACACCCGCGCGAGGGGTCAAAGGTTTTGATAGCCTTGACAAGGCCCAGCATACCGCATTCGTTAAGGTCAAGCGGGTCGGCACCGCGCTCACGGAATCTGCCTGCTATACTGTAAACGAGGGGCATATTTCTCTCTACAAGCTCTTCCCCTGCCGAAGCATCTCCCGCCCGATACCTTTCTATAAGCTCGGGATTTTTGTCGTAAACGCTTTTCTTTTCATTTTGAATATTCATTTGTCCTCGGGTTATTTGAAGTATTTTCTCATAAGCACCGTAGTGCCCTTACCAACCCTTGACTTTACTGTAAGCGAGTCGGTAAAGCTCTCCATTACCAGAAAGCCCATTCCGCATCTTTCGCTCGGGTCGCCCGTGGTGAACATAGGTGCACGCGCACGCTCTACGTCCTCAATGCCACAGCCGTTATCGGATATTTCAACAGTCACCTCGCGCCCCTCGTAAAGTCTTGCGGATATGTAAATATACTCGCGCTCACCCTCACGCCGACCCCTGTAGGCGTGGACTATGGAATTTGTGACCGCCTCGCT
>JAZRFH010000060.1:0-3453 GCA_045661245.1 Eubacteriales bacterium
TCCTCAACCCTCTCTGCGAGTGCCTCGGCTGACTGCGAGGTCCTTGCATCACACATACGGGTAAGCGCAATCTCGGCAATAGCGCGCTTTGAGTTAAACGCACGCTGCATATCGGCAAGCGCCGACTCCATAAGTGAGATATGGTATGCAAGGCGCGCGGGCGTGAGCTTTGCGGAAAGCTCCTTTAGTGCCGTATATTCAAGCTCGGTAAGGTCAAGATATTCTCTTGCCCTCGGTGTATTTTTAACGACCATAATATCTCTGTAGGACTCTATAAGCTCCTGCCAGAATACGGATAGGTCGCCCGAATTCATAACTACCTCGTCGACCGCCGAATAAACAGCGCCGTAGTCACGCTCGATAACCGAATTTATAAGCTTATATACACTGTCACGGTTGCCGCTGCCAACGGTTTCAAAAACAAGCTCCGCATCAATTTTACGCCTTGCACCGGCGCAGAGCTCAAGTAAGCTTACTGCGTCACGCATACCGCCCCTGGCAACTCGGGCAATTACTCTCGCACCGTCCTCGGTAAGGTCAATGCCCTCATTTTCTGCAATAAGATTAAGCCTTGCTACTATATTCTCGCTTGAAATGCGCTTAAAATCAAAGCGCTGGCAACGGGAAACTATAGTAGTCGGCAGCTTGTGAAACTCAGTGGTTGCAAGAATAAATATAACGTATGCCGGCGGCTCTTCAAGCGTTTTTAAGAGCGCGTTAAAGGCAGAGGCTGACATCATATGAACCTCGTCGATTATATAAACCCTGTATTTAAGCACGGCGGGGGTAAAGGCAATCTCGTCCTTCATATCCCTCACGTTGTCGACGCCGTTGTTGCTTGCCGCATCCATCTCTATAACGTCTGTGGCAACACCGCGCTCGATTGAAAGGCAGGCCTCGCACTTACAGCAGGGATTGCCGTTTTCGGGATTTTCACAGTTAACCGCCTTGGCAAGAATTTTAGCACAGGTGGTTTTACCCGTTCCGCGCGAGCCGCAGAAAAGATAGGCATGCGAAAGCTTACCCTCTCTGACCTCGTATTTGAGTATATCGGTTATAGCATTCTGACCCGAAACGTCATCAAAATGTGCAGGCCGCCATTTGCGGTACAGCGCCTTATAATCAGCCATATATCCTCCAAAAACAAAAATACGGTGCGGTATTAAACCGCCACCGCAAGAGGTAAAATTGCCTCCGTACGTCAGAAAGAGCCATACACCTCTCCGTCGAAAATCCCCTTACATACGGTAAGGGCCACATCTGCTCGGAACAGGCACCCTCGTGGCACACCCGATAAACCGCTTAATGCTGCTTGGTTCCCCACCTGACATGATTCACAGCCTCGAGTTGCACAAGACCCATTCTTCAACACAGAGTATGACGATGCAGACTACACAAGAGGAGCCCTTGGAAGAGGGATAAACCCCTGCTACAGCGGATTTCAGGTACAAGGCACCGCTACCGCCCCGGTCTGTATGACTCCATCTGACATACGGAAGCTTTTATTCCATAATATTATAACAGAAAAATATTTAAAATGCAAGTGCTTTTATAAGTTTATTTTTAACGCGCTTCAGGTAATATATCCGCCCGATGCGTTAATAACGTCGCCCGTGATATATGACGCGCCCTCACCCGCAAGAAAAAGAGCAATTGCGGCAATTTCAGAGGGCTCGCCTATACGCATAAGCGGCACAGAGTCCCTTATCTCTTCAAGCGCACTCTCTCCGAGGTGCTTATTCATATCGGTGTTTACCGTGCCGGGTGCAATTGCGTTAACCGTGATGCCCGATGGGCCAAGCTCCTTGGCGAGTGCCTTTGTAAAGCCGATAAGGCCCGCCTTTGCCGCCGAATAATGCACCTCGCACGACGCGCCTACAACACCCCACATAGACGAAATATTGATTATTCTGCCCGATTTACGCTTAAGCATATCGGGTATTACCGAGCGCGCGTACAAAAATGCGCCCGTAAGGTTTGTATCAACAGTTTTCTGCCACTCGGCAAGCGTAAGGTCTGTAAGCAGCGAGAAGCTCGACACTGCGGAATTATATATAAGGCAGTCGATTTTGCCAAGCTCAGAGATTACACTCTCTACAGCTGCGGTAACGTCACTCTCCGACGCACTGTCTGCACGGATAGCCAAAGCACCCGTAGAAAGAGATAGCTCCCTTGCCTCGGCCTCACTGCTTTTATAGGTAAATGCAACACGGTAGCCTTCACGCGCAAAGAGCTCAACCATAGCCCTGCCTATGCCGCGCGAGCCGCCTGTTATAAGCACAGTTTTCATAAAATACACCTCAAACTTAAGCTAACGCTATTATAGACCTTTTTTGACCCTTTGTCAAGATTGACAAGGGTGCCGATTTGTAGTATACTGAAATAAAATCCTGCGAGGGCTGATATGATACTTATTATTGACGAAAACAAGCATAGGCGCGATACTCTTTGCGAAACATTTTATTACATAGGTATTCTCTCGGTATCTGCGGATAGAGAGTGTGCCTTTAATGCCGTAAGCCCAGTACTTAAGGCAGTGCTTATATCCGAGCCTTGTGAGCTTTTGGATGCGGACGGGCTTATAAGGGGTATACGGCAAGGATTTCCGAATTTACCGATTTTTGTCATAGCTGACAATCCGCTTACCCATTCCCAACAGACCTTGATTGCGAGAAAATTTAACAGCGGCGTTTATGCGGCCGAGCTTGTTGAGGGGATTATAAATTACCAGACACAAAACGGCCTTTGCCCTCTCGGAAAATATATGCTTGCGGGGGTTGACGCCGGGTGTGACCTTGGGAGTGTACGGTATTTGTCGCGTGAGGTTGCCTTAACCAAGACCGAAACTATGATTGTAAGGTATCTTATAGCCTCATATCCTACGCCAAGAAGTGCACGCGAAATTCTTCTCGGTGCGTACAAGCCCACGAAAAGACCCGAGGAAGCTGCAGTACGCACGCAGATATCTCTCATTAACCGGAAATTTGCGAAAATAAAGGGTGAGAGGCTTATAACCGGAACCGATAAAGGCTATATTTTACTAACGCCCGACGTTGTGGCAAACAAAATTTAAAAATAAAATGCGGCAGACTGCATATAATAATATAACTCAACGATAGGAGCTTATATGTCAGTTTTGCCGCGTATTTTTTTAAAATTTATTTCTCTTATACTTGGACTTGAATCTACCGAGAGCTTTCCGCCGCCGCTTTCAAGAGCCGAGGAGGAGAGGATGTGGAAAAGACTGCGCGAGGGCGACAGGAGTGCACGCGACGTAATAATCGAGAGGAATTTGCGGCTCGTTTCGCACATTATAAAAAAATACTATTCCTCTTACTCGGGTACAGACGACCTTTTTTCAATTGGCAGCCTCGGACTTATTAAAGCCACGGACACCTTTAAATCCGAGCTTGGCACGAGGTTTGCAACCTATGCCGCAAAATGCATACAAAA
>JAZRFH010000061.1:0-6514 GCA_045661245.1 Eubacteriales bacterium
CCCTGATATTATCCTCGCCAAGCGTTAAAACTCGCAAAAGCTCACAGGTAATATTGGGGTCAGAGGAATAAATAAGAGGAATAATCTTACGCGATTTAAGGTCAGGCAAGAGCATGGTAAACTCCTCGGAGAAGGAGTATCTGATAAAGAACTTAACGTAAACCTCCCCGTCCTCAGCACCGTACATAACCTTAGTTGAGTCGGTAGCAAGGGTTTTGGTTTTAAAATCGTCTTCGGGTATAATCACGTTATTGCGGCGCATATATTCCTCGGTGCCTGCCATAATTCTGTGGCCCTCAAAGATACCCGTTATACCGTCGTCTTCAATAAACACCTCGTCGGCCGGCGCGCATTTGCGGTCAAGAGATGCGGCAAAAACATCCTCCAGCGGTCCGCCTACAGCGGAAAACAGCGCATACATCTGTCGCATAGCCTTGGGCGTGTTATAAACCTTGCCGTAAAGGTGTACCTTTCTTATTGTAACGTCCTCAGTACCGAAAATCTCGGTATCGTTATAAGCGATAACGTCAGTCTCCGCACTCTCATAAACCGCACTCTCGCCTATAAACGTACTGCCCTCAGATGCCGCCTCGTCAAGAGAGTGCTTAAACACAAGCTTATGCGAAAGTATTGAAAAGGCGGGTACAGAAAGCATAAATACAGACAAAAGTGCCTGATATCCCACCATAAAGCGCGCGTCATGAGGCGGAGCTATAAGGAACGATACTACTCCTGCCACAACGCCAAGCCCTAAGCTTATGCCAAGTATAATTAAAACGTTAAATGAGTTTTCGGCAATTTTATTTGAGCGGTAGCGGAAATCACAGACGAATGCCGTACGGAAAACACGGGCAATTTTAGAGCTGTATTCGTCTATAGCACCGTCAAGGGCCATATTTTCCCTCTCAAGCGTTCTCGTATACCGCTGGTCAATTATCTCTTTCACACTGTTTCTCGATACTATTTTAAAGCTCTTAAACTCTGCCTTCAGCCTGAAATAGGATGCGGCTATCGTACAAAGAACCTGGGCAGCAAACAGCACGAAAAAGCTCATATACTCGGCGCCGAGCGTGTTATCAAGGCTTACCGTCAAGGTATACCCCGCCAACAACAGATAGGATACGGGCAAAACGAGCTCGGGGCAAACTGCGCGTGACTTAAGATACCCAAACGCACGTGTAAGCTCAGGTATAGCAAGAGCCAAAACCGAGGTAGCAAACAAGAGGTCTATAACCGCTTTGCCATTATGCAATATACCTATATACTCAAATGCAAAGTTGCCGAAATATCCGAGCATTTCGATAATAAGCATAGCAAGAGTTATAAGCACTACCGATATAAATCTTACCTTTACCGACATTATGCCGTCAAGGAATTTATCCTTTATAGAATCGCGCTGTGCCTGCGAATTAAATTCAGACGAAACGGGCTTGCCGTATATTTCGGTATCTGGCCCTGCTTCCTCATAAAAATCGTAAAGCTTTGTCTTTTTGAATAAATAATCTTCTTCGACGTCACTTTTAGCCTCTAGAGGCTCGCTTGCATCATTTACCTCGGTTGCAAGCTCGTTTTCTGCAGGAGCCACCTCGGGCTCTGGCTCATTTACGGGCAAAGCGGCCTTAGCAAACACCTCGTCGGCATCGCTTACCTCGGCAAAGCCTTGCTCGCTCTCAAATTTATATATTTTGATGCTTTCGTCACTGAATGCATCGGGTCTGTCGGGTGTGCTTGTAACTACAATAGGTTTAATATCAGACGTAGCCTCTATCTCTGCGGTTGCATCAATCAGAGGCTCGGAAGGCACGGACTCTTTGCTCTCCTTTATAGCCACGGACGACGTTTGATTACCTATTATTCTATAGTTTTCACTTGCCGTTGTAAATCTCGGAACGTAGGTGCGCTTTACGGGGATAACAGGCTCCTCAGGCTGCGCGGCTGTATTGTATTTCTCATTTACCTCGAAGCTATCGGGTATAGTGAACTCCTCTCTCTTCGGTGTCACTGTCTCTTTGCCTGTATCGGTACCGTCAAAAACAAGGCCGCCCCCTTCTTCTATATCAAAGCGAAGCCCCGAGATTTTGCCGTTAGAATTATCCAAGCTATACACCCCCTTTATTATGCCTTTGCCTTGCCGCCTCTGCAAGTAAAACCGCGGCCGCGCAGGAAACGTTCATTGAATTAACCTTGCCGTAAAGAGGAATTGAAACCACGAAATCGCATTTTTCCTTTACGAGCCTTGATATACCCGAGCCCTCACTGCCGAGAACAAGGGCAACAGAGCCGCGCATATCGGTGCTGTAATAATCGGTGCCGTCCATATCGGCGGCGTAAAGCCAAAAGCCCTTTTCCTTAAGCTCGTCTATCGCGGCGGGAAGATTTGTAACCTTCGCTACGCGCATATGCTCAAGTGCGCCGGCAGATGCCTTTGAAACCGTCGCAGTAAGACCGACCGCGCGCCTTTTGGGTATTATAACGCCGTGGAAGCCTGAGCACTCTGCACTTCTGATAATTGCGCCTAGATTATGAGGGTCCTCTATACCGTCGCAAACTACAACAAGCGGGTCTTCACCAATGCTATGAGCATATTCTATTATCTCGTCAACCGTTGAATAATTACGCTCTGCGGCTATTGCTATAACACCCTGATGCCTCTCACCGAGAGCAATAGAATCAAGCTTTGTGCGCTCGCACTCAAAAATCGGAATTCCGCGCTCACCCGCTATGCCCAAAAGAAGGTTAATTGAGCCTTCCTTAGCACCGCTCTGAACGTAAATTTTCTCTATATCTCGGCCGCCGTTTAACAGCTCGCGCACGGCATTTCTGCCAACAACTATATTCTCGGCAAGCTCCTCCTTGGTTGCCGTTTCTCTGCGGTCCTTTACTACCCTATCCGGCCTGCCTCTTTTATCAAATCTATTATTAAAGCCTTTTCTGTTCTTTTCCATATTCGTTCTCCAAAAGCGAGATATTTATAGTTATACATTGTAATTATATCATAAATATAAGGGTTTGTACAGTGCTTTTGGCGTAAAAAGTAAAAAACCTGTCTTTTACGACAGGTTTCTTGTGAGAAAAAAGCTTAATTTTCAGCTTCCTTCTTGGCTGCAAAGCACTCGCTACAATAAACAGGCTTTCCCTCGGTGGGCTTGAAGGGCACTTGGCACTCCTTACCGCACTCCGCACAAACAGCAGCGAACATCTCTCTCGCACCCTTCTGTGCATTCTTCTTAGCGGCACGGCACTCCTTGCATCTTGAGGGCTTATTCTCAAAGCCGCGTGATGCATAAAATTCCTGCTCACCTGCTGTGAACACGAAATCGTTGCCACAATCTCTGCACTTCAATGTCTCGTCCTGGTACATGGTTCTTCTCTTCCTCACTTAATAGGTTTATAAATATTTCGCCCCCAGACGGATTTCAACCGACGCCTTTGCTACCAACGCTCTCCATTAAGCTATACGGGCATATAAACTATTCAAAAGCGGATTACCGCTTGATGCCTTGGCGCAGCTTTTTTATTATACGCGCCTTAGCATTTTCAACACTTTTAACGTCAGTAGCAAGCTCCTTTGCAATGAAGGATGCAGCGTTACCGCCGAGCCAAAGGCCGAAAACCGAATACTCGTAATCACTGAGCAGCTCTCTTGCCTGCGCTCTGACACTCTCACTCTCCTCCATCCTCAAAAGTCTGGAAACGATACCGCCCGACACTGCAATACTGTCAACGTCAAAATCCGAGTCAATATTACCCTGTCTATCCATTTTGCGAATAACGTCAAGCAATCTATGCTTTACACAAATTGATGCGTAAAGGCCGAAGGTAACCTCATTTTGGCTGAGGTCATAGCTCATTACCGCTTTATAAAGTGCTATGCATGCTTCTGAAAAATACTCACTCACCGAAAGAGAGAGAGAGGACACCGTGCTGTTTATCATAGGAGTATACAGACCTACGAGGACGGAAAAAGCATCGTCATCATTGGTTTTGCATCTTAAAATCAGCTCTATGAGCTCGTTTGTGTCCTTATTTTCCATTAACAAGATACCTCTATTATATATATCTTTTAAAACATTGTCAAGGGTTTTGTAAAAAAATTGTTACAGAATATTTGAATTTTTACCAAAGTTTAGTCGTATATTGTTTTTATTTTTGTTAAATCAACCAAATTTTTCAATTTTCAGGAAATATATTCCATTTTACCTGTAACAGAAAAGAAAACACCTCGGTAAACGCTGTCAGGCTTTTTCAAATATCCGCTTTTTATACTCTCCGCCTCTGATTTGGAGCTGACTGTAACCGATACCGACATAACCTCACCAAACCTGTCGCTTGCTATCATTGTAACGCGATAGCGCCTTTCGGGAGTTTCGGTTATATATGCCTTTACGCTGCGCTCACTTTCTGTTTGTGCGGTATGGCGTATAGCCGAGCGGATACTGCGTTCACGCAAATCGGGGTCAAGACTGTCATACAGCTCTGCCGCTACCATTCTTCCCTTTTCGGAAATCATATAATAGCTTTCGCTACCAATCTCGTCCCTATACACGTGCTCACTCTCTGTAAGCTGGCGCAAACACTCGTCATAGTCAAAGGAAATCTCGTCGGTATTCTCTTCAACTATATCGATAAGAGCAGTGCGGTCAATCGGCCCCACTATATTATCGAGAAGAAATAAAAGAAAAACCTTTATTTCCATCGTTGTCTTGAGTATTAAATCCTTTTCTCGTTTCATAAGCTACTCCGTGGTTTGGGGTCAGTAAAACCGTGGATAATCAAATAAAGCATCGACTACCCACGGCTATACTAAACCTTATTTTTCAAGATATTTCTCGTAATTTTTGAGGTCTGCCTTAGTCAAAACGAAATTACCTAAACCGTCAATCTCTACACCCTTAAGCTCAGAGCTTACAAATGCAAAGCTCTGATTAAACAGAATGGGACAAACTACGGCGTTTTCTATAAGCACCTTCTCGGCGGCAGCCAGCTTTTGTGCCCTCTCTTCTCCGCGTACCTTAAGCGCGCCTAAAACAAGACTGTCAAAATCCGAGCTTACGTAGCCTGCAATATTCTCGCGAACTTTATCAGAATTCTTAAAGTCAACACCGCAACCGTTTATACCCGCTGTAAGAGAAGCAAGGCCTACGAATGCGTCACGCGAGTACATCTGCCAATCTATAGCGAGAACGTCAAAATCACGGTTGCCGAACGATGCTTCCTTAACAAGCGACTGCATACCGCTATCAATAAATTCATAGTCGCCTATTTTGTCCTGTACCTGAGTAACGGGCTCTACTCTAACGTTAAAGCCAAGCTCGCCCCAAACCTCAGCAACCATCTGTGCAATAGTTCTCTCAAGCTCATTATCCGAGTACTTGATAGAAAAGCTCTTGGAAGCACCTGCAAAATTAACGCCTGCAAGCAACTCGCGTGCCTCGTCAAGCTTTGCGGAGGTGGAAATCAAATTCTCGGCAGAGCCGCCGCATACGTCGGGTATAAATCCGTCTGCCGCCTTACCGAACGTTACTGCCTCTGCAATAGCAGCACGGTCTATTGAAATAAGCAAAGCCTCTCTGACCTCGGGAATCTTAAAGAGGGGGTTATCAAGGTTAAATACGTAGGTATACGTTGAAGTGTCGTCAGCAACAATTGCCTTGCCCTTGTTATTCGCTCTGTCAGCAAGAGATGCGTCACACATAAAGAAGGCGGTCTTGCTCGCAATATCTGCATAACTTACGGTTATTTCGTCACCGAAAGCTGTGAAGTTATTTTCAAGAGTTCCGGGAATAACAAACTTCATAAAATTCTTTGAGTTCGGAGCCTGGCGGTAGCCGAGGTTACGCTCAAGTGAGAACTGCTTTGTTGCGTTATTGTAGGTCCTTACCTTAAAGGGACCCGAGAAAACCATCGTACTTATAATCTTGCTCCAATAGGTAGGCGCTGTATCAACTATATCCTGACGTACGGGCGCTGCCGCAACTGATGCAAGATTCTTAAGAAGCTGCTCGTAATCTCCGCCCTCGCGGTATGTAACGGTAAGCTCGTAAACACCCGTAGCCTTAACGCCTACGTCTACCGGTGTGCCGTTGCCGCTCTTTACCTCCATTGCATTCTCTATTTCATAAAAAAGAGCTGCGGCGGGGTTGGGGTTGTTGGGGTTGAGAATCCTCTCACACCAAGCATAAACAAAATCATCAGCCTTAACTCTCACGTCGTCAGACCAGTAGGTCTCGCGGATTTTGATAACTATCTTTCGCTTTTCGTAGTCAATCTCATATTCAGATGCAGCCGCAAGCTCAAGGTTACCGTCCTCATCAAGAGAAAACAGCGGCTCATAAAGCAATGACATAACCTGCTCTGCAGTGCTATCAGCATAATAGTCGCTCGGGTCAAAGTCACACACCTCGTCACCAAGATATATGTTGATTGACGCACCGTTGTTCTTAGGCGCGCTGCAAGCCCCAAGGGATGCCATACAGCATGCGAGTATAGCAAGTGCAAGCATCAAGCTAATAAT
>JAZRFH010000062.1:0-5151 GCA_045661245.1 Eubacteriales bacterium
AGGGTCAAAAAAGGGTCAAAGTAACTTTTTTTACTTTATACTATGTGTTAAAAGCATTTAGAAAGTGTGTTTGTTTTAAATTAAATATTTACACACGTATTTGATTGTGTTACTATTTAATTAACAGAGGTAATTAAATTATGAAACGTCAAAAAGCCGTGTTGAATTGACACGGCCTAAAGCATATAAGGGAAAATAATGAATATAAAGAAATGGTTAAATGAAAATACCGATAGCCTAAGCGGTAAAACCGTTGCTTTAACCGGCTCAACGGGCGGTATCGGTAAAGAGCTTTGCAAATATCTTCTCGCCCTCGGCGCAAGGCTTATTATGGTTGACAGGAGCAGAGAAAAGCAGGCGGCGCTGCTTGAAGAGCTTAGGGCTGAATACCCAAGTGCAGAAATTGAATGCTTAATTTGTAACCTTGAGGATACCGAGAGTGCCGTCTTGACCGCACGCAAGCTTGATTTGCTCGGCATAGATGCCTTTATTAACAATGCAGGAGCATATAAAATACCGCGCCACAAATGTGATAACGGCTTAGAGAACAGCTATGTTATAAATTTTTTATCTCCCTACGCTATGATAAGAGAGCTCTTGCCGGGACTCGATAAAAGAGGGGGCAGGGTGGTCGTTGTAGGCAGTATCGCACATAATTACTCTAAGCTTGACACCGCTGACATAGATTTTAGCACACGCAAAAAGGCGTCACTCGTCTACGGTAACGCCAAAAGATTTCTTATGTTTTCGCTCTATCCCTTGTTTGTGGGTAAGCGCGCAAGTCTTGCGGTAACACACCCGGGTATCACTGTCACCGCTATGACCTCGCACTACCCAAGGCTGATTTATGCACTAATTAAGTATCCCATGCGCATCTTATTTATGCCGCCGCGCAAGGCCGCACTGTCAATTCTTCGCGGCTTGTTTGATAAAACAGAAGCTTGCGAGTGGATAGGCCCGAGATTATTTAATATATGGGGTAAGCCCTCAAAAAAGCTACTTAAAACCTGTGATAGCGGCGAGGCACGTGCAATTCAGAGCATCGCAGAGGGGCTTTATCTTAAAATCTCGTCTTCAACAACGTAGGCAAGGTCAATAGGCGTTGCAAGGTTACGCACAAGTCTATCGTAAAATACAATAGCTTTACCGAGGTCGGAGAATAAATCGCTTGATTCCGCCTCGGTTTTGTTTCCTTCGGGGTCGCTAAGCTCTATTTTGATTGAATAGAGGGGAATACGAAAGCTGCTTACCCGACGGCTCTCGCGCTTGATTAGTGTATAAACGTATACAAAACCGTCCTTTTCAACAGTTTTCGTCCCAACCTCGGTTTCTATCAGCTTAAGCTTTTTCTTCATAATTTACCGCCCGTATGTATTTTTTACTTTATTCTATCACAAAATAAGCTTTGACGTCGTTAAGAAAAATGCGGTAAATTAACGCAAAAATAGCGCAAAAATCGCAACTCTTGCAAATATTGATATTTTTGTTAAAAGTTTCTAACATCTATGCTTGCGCTTAATATCAAAAAGGTGCATAGCATAATATATGCCTGCACCTAAAAACAGAAAAATAGATATTATATTTTAAAAATTTCTGAAAAAACTTGCATTTGTGACATTTTGCTGCCTGTATATCAATATTTGCAATATTCATATATCGGTAAGTATGATTTCAGCTTCTGTATTTATCTTTCCGTCCTCTCTTAGAGTACGAATATAGTAGGTATTCGTGCCTGCCTCTGCTAAAAATACGCGTAATCTTTCTCCGCGCCTTGCCTCACCCACGTAGCTTAGTGAAAGAGTGTGTATTCTCTTGCCGTCAAGAGGTAAAAAATTAGAATACATATCGGGGTAGCGCGTGTTATTCATATGGCAATTCTGGTCAAGGTCGCCGTAATTTACCGTATAAGTGCCTACCTCTCTTATAGCTGTCGGTAGTGTAAATCGGGTAAGCGCAAACTCGTCGGGGCGCTCGGTTTCAATACCTATATCAAAATCAGAAACACGTATAAGCCCGTGTGTATCCGTATCTATAAGCGCCCAAATAGATACCGCCCTGCCTATAGTTATACCGTCACGCAAAAGCTCGTAGCCACGCAAAAAGCTATATCCTCTGCTGTCACAGGGATAAGAAACCGCAGTGAGCTTATCGTAAGCGCGCACGGATTCAGTAAACTCCATTTTTATACGAGAGAGTATAAATGCGCGGCTCATACTCTTCAATTGGTCATACGAGAGCTCATTTGCCGTAAGCTGTGACTGCGCCGCAGTCTGTATATATCTCATAAGTGACGAGCATCTTGCAACGCCGTTATAGTCAACGTCGTGTACGTCAACCTCAAAGCTGTGTCTGTATTTCATAATTACCTCACTTTTCCGTATTTATATTTTAAAATATTACCCGCAAATTGTCAATTGTATTTAATAATATTTAGCAGTTATTTTTTTATAAAAATATGGAATTGCAGGACTTTCTGTGGTATAATTAAATAAAAGAGCAAAGGAGATAAAAAATGCTTGAATTAACTAAGGATAATTTTAAGACTGAGGTAGAGGAGCATTCCGGCCTTGTTGTGATTGATATTTATGCAGATTGGTGCGGCCCGTGCAAGATGCTGGCGCCCGTGCTTGCAGAGCTTGAGGGTGAATACCCCGACGTGAAATTCTGTAAGATAAACGTTGATAACGAGCGTGAGCTTGCGCTTGCCTTTAACGTGTCAAGTATTCCCTTGGTTGCGCTTGTAAAGAACAACACCTATGTTGATAACTCGCTCGGCTACGTGCCTAAAGAAAATCTTGTAAAGCTGATTGAGGAATACAAGTAATGAAAATCAGACTTAACGAGAATAAAGAGGTAGTTGATACTATAAAAGAGGGACTTAAGCGCACAGGCGGATATTGCCCCTGCAGAATTGAGCGCACAGAGGACTTTAAGTGTATGTGCCGTGAGTTTAAGGAGCAGGTTGCCGACCCCGATTTTGAAGGGTACTGTCATTGTCTGCTTTATTACAAGGAAAAATAAATTAAACAGTATTAGCGGAGGGTTTAAATGGGCTTTCCGCTTTTATAATTAAGATTTGTTTATTTTAACTATTGAAAAACAGAAAATATTGTGCTATAATAAGTCAAAAATTTTATGTATAGTTGAAGGACA
Source organism: Eubacteriales bacterium (assembly GCA_045661245.1). Classification (GTDB taxonomy): domain Bacteria; phylum Bacillota; class Clostridia; order Oscillospirales; family CAG-272; genus UBA1740. The sequence continues at coordinate 3,154 of JAZRFH010000062.1, forward strand.
ATCTGATATGGACAGAAGAAGAACCTCTATTGACTTAAGAAAGCTTACATACCTTGCAATACTTACCGCACTCGTGGTCATTTTACAGGCAGTAATTGCACCTATTATTGGAAGTGCTTCAGGCGGTGTATTAACACCTGCGCTCGTGTTAGTTCCCTTCGTTCTCGGCGTTGCGGTTTGCGGTTGGGGGGCAGGTGTGTGGCTCGGCGGTGTATTTGCACTTATAGTTTTGGTGCTTGACCCCTCGTGTGTTCCTTTCTATGAGCATAACCTAGTAATGACGATAATACTCGTTTGCGCAAAGGGAATAGGTGCCGGTGTGGTTTCGGGACTGATTTTCAAGCTTCTCGAAAAGAAAAACAAGTTTTTGGCAATATCTGTAGCAGCAATTACCGCACCGGTTGTAAACACCGGCATCTTTGTTATAGGATGTCTGATATTCTTCAGAGCTGTAACTGGTGTTCAGATATATATGCTATTTATATCGGCAAATTTTGCCTTGGAGCTTTTGGTTAATATCATTTTCGTGCCGCTTATTTACAGAATACTGCAAATAATTAAATTGGCCTGAGCATTGTAAGTTTAAAGGAAGAGGTGTTTTACTGTGCCCCTTCCTTTTAATCTATTTTGTTACGAAAGGTAAAAATCAAGATTGAAGATTGTTTATGAATCAAATGAACTAATAATAGTAGACAAGCCACAGGGTATGCCGTCAGCACCCGACCCGTCGCGCGATAAGGACGCTATGACCCTTGCGGCAAAAATGCTCCGTAAAGACGGCGAGAACGGTGATTTATGGCTTGTACACAGGCTTGACAGGGGCACGGGCGGTCTTCTTATGTTTGCACGCAACAAGCGTACGGCTGCGGCACTTTCCGAGATTTTACGTGAGCACTTGCTCGTCAAGGAGTATATCGCTGTAGTAGAGGGGCGAGCGGAAGACACTGAAATGCAAGATTACATATATAAAGACAATAATTCCTCTCGCGCGGTTATAAGCGATGGTGATTCTAGTGGGGCGGTTTCTGCTCGTTTGTATAGTCGGGTAATCGATACTGTAATGACAGAGAAGGGCGAGCGCAGTCTTGTATATATAACGCTCGAAACGGGCAGATTTCACCAAATCCGCGCGCAATTTTCACACCGCGGCTTACCCCTTGTAGGTGACGGCAAATATGGCAGTAAGGATAAACGTGCGCGTATGCCGGCTCTGTATTCCGCACATCTTTTGCTTACTCTCGGTAACGAAAAAATAGATTGCTCGGCACTGCCTGACGGTGCGTCTTACCCGTGGTGCTTATTTGATTTATCTAAGATATGAGGTTTGTATGACAGAGAAGCTTTATTATATAGATGCTTACATAAAAGAGTTTACCGCAACCGTCCTAGAGGTTGAGTACCGTGAGCCGTATTATTATACAGTGCTTGACAAAACAGCCTTTTTTCCACAAGAGGGCGGTCAGAGTGCAGATACGGGAGCTGTTGATGCGGCACGTGTGCTTGACGTAAAGGAAAAGGGCGGGGTAATTTATCACCTTTTGGATAAGCCGCTTGATGTCGGCAGTGTAGTTAAGGGAGAGGTTGATTTTGCCTCGCGCTATGACAAAATGCGCCAGCACACCGCAGAGCATATAATATCGGGTATTATAAACAGCATTTACGGCTACTCAAACGTCGGCTTTCACTTAGGTGCTGACGAGGTTACGTGTGATTTTGACGGACCCCTTACGCGTGAGGAGCTTGACAGGGTAGAGGACCTTGCAAATGCCGCAGTTTTGGCAAATATCCCTGTCGTGGCAAGCTTTCCCAAGCCCGAGGTGCTGAAAACGCTTGAATACCGCTCAAAGCTTAATCTTACCGAGAACGTGAGGATAGTTGAAATAGAGGGTATTGACAGGTGTGCCTGCTGTGCACCGCACGTTGGGTATACGGGCGAGCTTTGTCTTATAAAAATACTCGACTTTGTAAAGTGGCGCGGCGGTATCAGAATGACGATAG
>JAZRFH010000063.1:0-13886 GCA_045661245.1 Eubacteriales bacterium
CTTGCAGCTACACCCAGCAAGGAAGTATTGGTTGCTAAGATGATGGGCAGCCTTATGTCTTCTCTTTACGGCTTTGCTTATGTTCTTCAGGCTAAGATTGATAAGGAAAACGGTGGCGACGAAGCTGCCGAGGCTCAGCAAGAGGCTTAATTCTGCATAATTAAAGATTAAAATAATTAGAGTATATTTGGAGGATAGTAAAATGAACGAAAAGACAACACAGATTCTTGACCTTGTTAAGGGTCTTACCATTCTTGAACTCGCAGACCTTGTTAAGGCTCTCGAGGAGGAGTTCGGTGTATCCGCAGCTCCCGTAGCAGCAGCTCCCGTAGCTGGTGCAGCAGCAGCTCCCGCAGCAGAGGAGAAGACCGAGTTTGACGTTATTCTTAAGGCAGCAGGCGCATCTAAGCTCAACGTTATCAAGGTTGTTCGTGAGCTTACCGGCCTTGGTCTTAAGGACGCTAAGGATCTCGTTGAGGCAGCTCCCAAGACTGTTAAGGAAGCAGTTGCAAAGGATGAGGCTGATAAGATCGCAGAGCAGCTCAAGGCAGCAGGCGCTGAGGTTGAGGTTAAGTAATTTCACCTTTATAAAGCTTTTAGCAAATTTAAAAGACCGTCCCCTGCTGGACGGTCTTTTTTTCGTATATAGATAAAACAAAACGGGGTTTCAAGGTTTTTCTTCCTTTAATTTTTCTTTACGGGCTTTAAGGTATCTGTTTCTTGCTCCGGTCAAAAAGTCCTGCACCCTCTTTGACTGATAGTCGCGGTAGGTCCAGGGCAGCTTATGCCACTCACCGCGTGCATAATATAGTGTAAGCTCTGTGTAAATTCCCGAGTGTAGGGGTATACGAAAGCCCGTGGGCTTTGTTGTAGCAAGCATCAGGCGGCCGTGATTTATAAACCCGGGGTCAAGATTGATTTTTCTGTTACCGTCTATGGAAAAGCGTGCCTCAATCTCATTCGTAAAGGTCTTTATTTCTGCCTGGAGCGATGCATCTACAGTTTTTTTGAAGGAATATATTTTTCTTATCCCCTCGCCGCCAAGCTCACCGTCGTAGTAGTTCGAAAACTCGCGTGAGAATGAGAACTCCTCGCACTCCCCGTCTATTTCTCCAAACTTATCGGTAAGAATTTTCATAACGGCAGAAAAAACCTCTTTATCGTTATAAATCACTCCGATAATAAGCTTTTCTTCTTCAAACTCCTGTAATTTGCCCATAAATACGCCATCCTAAAGCTTTGTTTACTTAATTATACAATAAGCACCGGGCTAAGTCAAGTGTCGAAAGAAAAGGGGGCGGCATATAATTTAAATGAGGTATATACCTCAAAAAAAGCAAAAGGATTAAGAAAAATGGAAAGAAATGAAAATGGCTATCCGCGCATGGGCGGCGAGTGCCCCGAAACGGATGCGGCAACTCTCCATGATAAGCCCTTGGCTTACGCCTACGTTCCGATTCAGCGCTGGCGTATGCTTTATCCCGCAAGCACGGCTCTTGATAAGGCAACTCTGTTTGAGGAGCTTTATATGCCTATAGAGGTGTACGGTCATGAGTAGAGAAGAGCTTATGCGTAAAATTCAGGAGCTGGATTTTGTAAGGCACGAGGCACAGCTCTTTTTGGATACTCACCCGGAGTGCAAGATGGCACTCGACTATTATCGCAACGCCTCGGCAGAGCTTGAGCCGCTTATGGCAGAGTATCAGAATAATTATGGCCCTATCAATGCAAGGGACAACGTTGGCGACACCTGGACCTGGATTAACGGTCCCTGGCCCTGGCAGCATGAGAACGGAAACGGCAAAAGGAAAAGGGAGGGCTGATTATGTGGATTTATGAGAAAAAGCTACAGTATCCGGTTAAAATTGCAAGACCCAACGCACGTCTTGCTTCGTTTATAATAGACGCCCTCGGCGGCCCTGACGGCGAGCTTGGCGCGGCTACAAGATACCTTAATCAGCGCTTTTCAATGCCCTCGGGCAAAATTATAGGTACTCTTACAGATATAGGCTCTGAGGAGCTTGGCCACGCAGAAATGGTTGGCTCGATAATATATCAGCTTACCCGCAACCTTACCCCTGAGGAAATTAAGGCAGGCGGATTTGATAAGTATTATATAGGGCACGGCACAGGTGTATTCCCTTGCGCGGCATCGGGCGAGCCCTTCAACGCGTTTGCAATTTCCTCTAAGGGTGATGCGATATCCGACCTTAACGAGGACCTTGCCGCAGAGCAGAAGGCGAGAGTAACCTACGACAATATTCTTCGTCTTTCAGACGACCCCGACGTTAACGATGCGATTAAGTTCTTACGCCAGCGTGAAATAGTGCACTACCAGCGTTTTGGCGAGGCTTTGCGCTCATTAACCGAGTAAGGCTGATATTACAGGCGTTTAGTCCCAAACTACCGTTTGGGACTTTTTTTATTTTAGAGGAAAAATACTTGAAAGGCGCGGTATTATATGCTAAAATAAATATATAAAAGATTTAAGAGGTAAATATGAGTAAATACGAGCCTTCTGATTTTCTGTTTTGTATAAATAATAAGGAATGCTACCGCGACGGAGATAGAATGGTTATGCTTTACCCCGAGGGTACTAAAAAGTCGCTCGTTATGCTTGAGGCTACAAACCAGTCGATTGCTGAGGAGCTTGGCGTAGCTGTGCCGAGAATTACCGATGTCGTTATGATAAACTCAAGGTGGGCGCTCGTATGTGAGTACGTAGGCAATAGGCTTTTGTCCGATTATACAAGAGATTGCGGTTGGGAAGAGAGCGTTTTGAATAAATACGTAGAGCTTGAGCTTTTAGTTCACAGCAAGAAATCTATTCAGCTGCCAAAGCTGCGCGATATAATGCAAAGGCAGATAAGCGACGTAAAGCTTGACGGCACCGCAAGATACAAGCTCCATACCGCCCTTGACGACCTGCCAAAGCACAATAAGCTTTGCCACGGCAAAATGTTGCCTTCATGCATTATAATCGGTGAGGGTGGCGAGCTTTACCTTACAGATTGGCTTTATGCATCTCAGGGCAACTCCTCTTTTGATGCGTCTTACGCCTACCTTACGCTTTTGCTTGACTACGGCACTGAAATTGCCGAGAGATATATAACCGCCTTTTGCAGAAGGAGCGATATAGCCAGACAGTACGTTGAGCGTTGGATGGCGATAGTTGCCGCAACAATGCTTGCAGAGCGCGGTGAAGAGGGACAAAAAATTTTAATGAAATATATAAAGCAGTGACGAGAAATGTATAGGATTGTTTACAAAAAAGAGCTTAATCCAAGCGTTATAAGGATAGATATTGAGGCACCCTACGTTGCCAAAGCGGCAAAGGCGGGTCAGTTTATTATACTCCGCGTAGATAAGGACGGAGAGCGCATACCGCTGACAGTTGCCGATACAGACATAGAGCGCGGCACGGTTACGGTAATATACCAGGTTGTGGGTGCGACTACCAAAAAGCTCTCCTATCTTAGGGTGGGGGATTATATATCCGATTTTGTAGGACCGCTCGGTATGCCTACAGAGCTTGACGGTATTGAGGACGCGTGCATTGTCGGCGGCGGCGTTGGCTGTGCTATAGCCTTGCCGATTGCCAAGGAGCTTAAGCGCCGCGGTGCTAAGGTAACAACTATTATCGGCTTTCGCAGCAGTGAGCTCGTTATTCTTGAAGACGAGTTCCGCGCAGTGTCAGACGAGATGTATATTGTGACAGACGACGGCTCATACGGCAGGCAGGGTAACGTTTGTATGCCGCTCGGTGAGCTTTTTGATAGCGGCCGCCGCTTTGATAAGGTTATCACTATAGGCCCGCTTGTTATGATGAAATTCGTTGTTAATTTAACACGCCCCACGGGTATACCCTGCACGGTATCTATGAACCCCATAATGATTGACGGCACAGGTATGTGCGGCGGCTGTCGCTTGACGCTTCTTGACGGTGAGAAGCGTATTACTAAATTTGCGTGTGTTGACGGCCCTGATTTTGACGGGTATCTGGTGGATTTTGACGAGGCTATGCTTCGCGGCTCAATGTACCGTGATTTTGAGGCGCACGCCTACAGTGATGCGTGTAATTTATTCAAGTCGGGGGTAAAAAATGGCTGATTTAATGAAAAAGACCCCGATGCCGACTGAGGCACCCGAGGTAAGGAAAAGAACCTTTTCCGAGGTTGCCCTCGGCTATACCGAGAAAATGGCAGTTGACGAGGCAAACCGTTGCCTCAAATGTAAAAATATGCCCTGCGTTAAGGGCTGCCCCGTAAATATCCGTATTCCCGACTTTATCTCAAAAATCAAAGAGGGTGACTTTGAGGGTGCGTATGCCGTAATCTCCGAGTCAAGCGTTTTCCCTGCGGTTTGCGGCAGAGTTTGCCCACAGGAGCGCCAGTGTGAGGGTCTTTGTGTGCGCGGCATTAAGGGTGAGGCTGTCGGTATAGGCAGGCTTGAGCGCTTTGTTGCCGATTATCACAATGCAAACAGTAAGCCCGAACAGGCAGAAACCCAGAAAAACGGTAAGCGCGTCGCTGTTATAGGCTCGGGCCCGTCAGGTCTTGCCTGTGCCGGTGAGCTTGCTCGGCGCGGATATTCGGTTACGGTATTTGAGGCGTTGCATACCGCGGGCGGTGTTTTAGCATACGGCATACCCGAGTTCCGTTTGCCTAAATCCATACTTGCACGCGAGGTTGAAAACCTTAAATGCCTCGGCGTTGAAATTATGACCAATATGGTTATCGGTAAGACCTTGACTGTAGACGAGCTTTTTGATATGGGCTATTCTGCCGTATTTATCGGCTCGGGTGCAGGTCTGCCGTCCTTTATGAATATACCGGGTGAGAGCCTTAAGGGCGTTTATTCGGCTAATGAGTTTTTAACTCGTACAAATCTTATGAAGGCCTACGTAGAGGGTGCAGATACTCCTATACGTAAGGGCGGCACTGTTGCGGTAGTAGGCGGCGGTAACGTTGCTATGGACGCCGCGCGCACGGCTCTTAGGCTCGGTGCCGACTCTGTGCACCTTATATATCGCCGCTCGCTTGAGGAGCTGCCCGCAAGGCGCGAGGAGGTTGAGCACGCGATGGAAGAGGGCATAATATTTGACCTTTTGACAAATCCCACCGAAATTCTCGGTTATACCGATAAAGAGGATAGGGCAACCTACGGCTTTGTTAAGGCCATCAGATGCGTTAAAATGGAGCTTGGCGAGCCCGACGCAGGCGGCAGGCGCCGTCCTAAGGTAATCGCGGGCAGTGAGTTTGACCTTAACGTTGATACCGTAATTATGGCAATAGGCACAAGCCCCAATCCCCTATTGAAATCAACCACTAAGGGTCTTGAGGTAAACGAGCGCGGCGGAATTATCGTTGACGAGTCCTGCGCATCCTCAAGGACGGGTGTGTATGCAGGCGGTGATGCCGTGACCGGTGCCGCTACGGTTATTTCTGCTATGGGCGCAGGCAAGCGTGCCGCAGAGGCAATAGACACTTATATTAAAAGCAATACATAAAAATAAAGGACGGGTTTAAGTCAGCCGCATTCGGTAACTTAACCTGTCCTTTTTATTTTAAATTCTATACTTTTTTATAAGCTCGCGCACAGGATAGTATAAAACCGTGCCGAATACACCCGAGCATATAATCTCGGAGAGAAGTATCGGCCCCATCAATACGAAATACGTACCCTCTACCCCATCATAGGCGTACATAAGTATCAGCGGTACTATCAGCGAGTTTGATATAATATTGGGAATTGTTCCCAAAAACTTGATTTTTTCGGGTAATTTGCGTAGCAGATACGCGCCAAAAGCGCCGATAAGCGTTGCCAGACTGCCGAAGATAATATCCCAAACCGCACCGCCTGTAACTATGTTTGAGATAAGGCAGCCGACAAAAAGCCCCGGTACTGCCGACGGCATCAGCATCGGCAAAACGCAAAGCGCCTCTGAAAATCGCAGCTGTATAGCCCCCTTGTCAAGCCCAAAAAACATGCTTAATAGGGTCAGCACCACGTAAATTGCGGCAACTGCGGCCGCTCGTGTAAGATAAGCGGTGGTGGTGTTACGCCGCTTGCCCCAAACTTGGTGGGGATTTTTGCTTTCTTTCATTTTTTTCTCCTGTAGTTTTGTTTTTTGAACAGCTACGTGTAGCTGTGGTGAGGAAGGTTTCGAACTCACCGCGGTGGCTTACCACCATTTACCTGTAGCATTTCATACGCGCCCCGAGTACAATATAAGTATGAAACGTTAAAGGTGGTTATATGAAATTTTTGCGTATTGGGGTAACTAAATTAAAGGTTGTGCTCACAAAAGAGGAGCGAGAGCGGTTTTTGCTTGACCGCGACGTTGCCGAGTGCGACAAGAGCAGGGTAAAATGCGCCCTCAGTGAAATTCTTACCGAGGCAAAGGCAAAGGGGGATTTTGACATAGGGCAGGACAAGGTGCTCGTCCAGCTATACCCCGACGAGTGCGGCGGTTGTGAAATCTTTATCACAAAGCTCGCAAACCTCTCAGAAAAGGAGCAACGCGACGTACTGAGAGCGGATAATATTACCTCGTGCGAGAGGGTAAGCTCGTTTTTTAAGTTTGGGAGCTTTAGTGAGCTTCTCCGTGCCGCGCGTGCCGTACGCAGTGAGGGTATTGAGAGCGACCTCTACTACAGCGGTGACGCGTATTACATAAAGGCGGTTGAAAACACGCTTGACGGAGTATCTGCCCTCTTACCTCTTTACGAGTTCGGTGAGCGGATATCAGAGCTGCCGACCTACGCCCTTTACGAGCAGGGCAGAATTATTATGAGGGGTGACGGGTTGAAAAAGCTCTCTGTGCTTTAGTCCTCAAGCGACATCATCATGTCAACTCTTATCTTGTGTCTGCCGCCCTCAAATTCGCTTGCCAGAAAGGCGTCGAGTATCTCGGTTGCAAGGCATTCGCCTATAACGCGCGCGCCAATGCATATTACGTTTGCGTCGTTGTGCATACGTGTCATTTTTGCGGAGAAGGTGTCAGAGCAAAGCGCTGCGCGTATCCCTTTATGCTTGTTTGCGCACATTGACATACCGATGCCCGTGCCGCATACGAGAACACCGAAGGACGAGTCGGGCTCTGCCTCTACACCGCGGCAAACCTTGTCGGCAAATTCGGGGTAATGGCAGGATGCGGTGCTGTCTGTACCCATATCGCATACTGCGTAGCCACTTTTTTCAAGGTGAGCCTTAAGTATTTCCTTAAGTGTGTAGCCTGCGCTGTCTGCGCCTATATAAATTTTTCTCTTTCCCATTGTAATCAGCCTTTCTTATTTTCAAGTCTTTCAAGTCGTTCGCGTTCAGCCTGAGGCATTCTTAAATACGTGGGTGCTATTTCAAGGTCGGTTTGTACCTCGCCTGCAAGATATTTTCTGTAAGCGACCTTTCCAACCGATGCGGCACTCTCAAGCACTATATGCTCGGGTGTATGCTCGGGTAAAAGGCCTGCTAATATTAGCCCCTCGCGTACGCCCTCGTAGCCGTCACCGACGAGGTATATCGGGCCGTCATACTCACGCACCTCGTCAGCTAAATCACTTATTGCAATAGCCCTGTCGGGGCACAGCTTTGTAAGCTCCGTACCGTCAGCACGGTATACGGAATTATATACCTGGTTGCGTCTTGCATCCATACACGCGAGCACAGTGCCTTTGATACCGCGAATATTCTCCGCAAGAGCATCAAGGGTTGATACCGATACGCAGGGAATATTTTTGCCAAATGCAAGTCCCTTTACAAGCGCCGCACCGATACGCACACCCGTAAATGAGCCGGGGCCGACCGAGGTAGCCAAAAGTCCTATATCGTCAAGCGAGAGGTGCAGGGCAGAGAGTATATTCTCAGCCATTGGCAAAAGTAACTCAGACTGTGTCAGACCGTTGTTTATGTTATATTCCGCGAGCACTCTCTCACCGTCAAGCACGGCAACGGAGGCAATCTTTGCGGTACTGTCAAACGCCAGCGTCAGCATTCTTTATCTCCCTGTTTATTTCAATAATTCTTTTCTCGGGGTCGCAAGAGCATCTCGAGATTTTTACGTATATGGCGTCCTGCGGTATTTCCTCGGGTATTTTCTCGCACCACTCTGCAATTATATATCCGTCCTTAGAAAGATATTCGTCATAGCCTATAGATAAAAGGTCGTCTTCACTCTCAATTCTGTAAAAATCAAAGTGATAAATTGAGGCACCCTCAGATTTGTGCTCGTTTACGATAGTATATGTCGGGCTCTTGATGCCCTTTATTCCGAAATACGAGGCAAATCCGCGCGTAAAAACAGTTTTACCAACGCCAACCTCGCCAAAGAGGGCAATAAAGGCGCGCCGAATACCGCTATCTGCAAGCGATTTTGCAAGCTCTAGCCCGAGCTCTTCTGTTTTCGTGAAATTATCCGAATTATAAATCATTATCTTATTTCCTTAAGATACTCGTCTTTTTTGTCGCCTAAAAGAAACTCAAGTATTCGGCCGTATCTCTCGCCTGCCTCAATGAGGTCCTCTTTTCTTGGATTCTTTTTCTTTATAGCGCGCAAAAGCGTGTTTTTCGGTGTGCTCTCGTAATCGGTAAGCTCGGTTGCACTCACCCTGTAGCCGTTTGCTTCAAGGCGGCACAGACGCACAGCATCGGTAATTACCTCGCAAAGCTTGCCGTTAAGATGCGGGTGCGAGGTTACGAATTCAAGCGCCCCTGCGTTTATTTTACCGTTAAGATAGCTGTGGCAGCAGGGAGTTGAGAGTATTATCGGGCATGAGAGCTCTATCGCGCGGTTGAGCACAATGTCGGTCGCAATATCGCACGCGTGCAGTGAGATAACCATATCGGGTCTTTCACCCGCGGGCGTGTTTCTTACGTCGTCACATATAAAGCGCATGCCTACAAAGCCTACTTTCCTTGCAAGTGTATCGCACCACTCTATAACGTCGCGCTTGAGGTCAATGCCGAGAAGGCGCACCTTACGCCCTTTAACTGCTGTGAGGTAGTGGTAAACCGCAAATGATAGATAGCTTTTGCCGCAGCAAAGGTCGTATATAAGAATTTCCCCATCGGGCGCAAGCTCGCAGTAAAGCTCCTCAATATATTCAAGAAAACGGTTTATCTGGCGGAATTTGCCCTGTCTTTTATCGTGCACCCTGCCGTTTTTATCGCTGATGCCGAGGGCTATAAGAAATTCCTCGTTACCCTCTAAAATACGGCTTTTTTTATTGTCAAGCGCCTCTATTGCATTCTCAAAGTCGGGGGTCTTGCCCGATAGCTTGTTAAATAGCTTGTCAGCGCCAAGCAGGGCAACCTTGCCCGATTTTGTAATTCTGTATTCGCACTCGCCAAGCGTTGTAATCAGGTTTACCTGTCGGTATTCGGCTATAAGCCCGTCAAGCTCGTCAGAAAGTGCGTCTATGTTTAAATTCTTGTGTGACACAGTGTTGCCGGGCAGGGCGTATTCAAGCGCCATAATGTCCTTACCCCTGTGTGCACACAGTCTGCCCGATACCTTTTGTATCTCGCTTTTCTCGGGTCTTGAAAACACAAGCTTTTTTATCACGCGTGCACGGAATGCAAGCAGTATAAGCTCCTTAAGCCTTAATTTATTGTCCATCTGTATTCTTTTTCCTAAAGGAAATTTTGTTCTCTGTGCGGTTGCCTATTCTTACGATATTTGCCCTGTGGCAGTAAACGATAAGTATAGCAAGCGTGATGGTTGAAACTGCCGCGAATATCGGCATAATGCTGCCAAGCATAAAGGCAAAGTAGCCGTGCATAACAACGGGATACAGCGAGGCTATAACTATTGAGCCGAGAGAAACGTATTTTGAAACAGCGACTATACCAACAAATAAAAGTAAGAGTATAAGGAAGGCTACAGGGGAGAGTATCAGTGCCATGGTTGAGGTAACAAGCACGCCCTTGCCGCCCTTGAATTTGTAGTAAACAGGGTAAATATGCCCTAGCACCGCGAAAAGACCTACAAGATAGCATTCGCCAAGCTGGCCGCCTATAGCAACGCCCGACATATAATTAAATCCGAATACGAGGCCCGAGAGCAAAAGAGCAATTACCGTTTTACCCATATCGCCTACAAGTGTAAGCACTGCCGCACCTTTGCCGTACGTACGCAGCATATTGGTCATACCTGCGTTGCCGCTGCCCTTTGTGCGTATATCCTCGTGATAAACCGTGCGCGAGAAAAGGATTGCAGAGTTTATACTGCCGAGAAAATAGGCCGCGAGAAGTACTGCAAGCAAGCACAAAAAATATGTATGCATAGGTATCTTGTCACCGTAAAAGTGAGTAAGCAAGCCTGTATTAAGTATCATTTCTTCCTCCAAGGTGAGATTATAGCTCTATAATTATAAACTAAAACAAAAATAAAGTCAAGAATAATGTGCGCGCGCATAAAAAAAGTCACAAACCGGTTGATTTTATCACTGTCAGGGTGTAAAATAGAATAAAAAAGGGGGCAGTATGACAGAGTACGTAGAAAAAGTCTTTGAAAGCGCAAAAATTGAATATTACGCCGACCTTGATTTTTCCAACGTGCATATAACAAGGGCTGATATGATAGAGGCACTCGGCTTTACGCCAAGGTCGGTAATAATTTACATCGTACCATACTATGCAGGTGAGTGTGAGAATCTGTCCCTATACGCAGGCTCTCTTGACTACCATATTTTCTTAAAGCAATTAGGTGAGGAGCTTGTAGATGCAATAAAGCTCGCATATCCCGAAAGTAACGCCCGCGCCTTTGGCGACCGTAGCCCAATAGACGAGCGCCACGGGGGACTTATAGGCGGCCTCGGTATTCTCGGCAAAAACGGGCTTTTGATAAACGAGAGCTACGGCAGCTACGTGTTTATCGGTGAGGTAATTACAGACCTTGCTCCCCAGGTTTTAGGGGTAAAAGACCCTGTGGATATCAAGCATTGTGATAATTGCGGTGCTTGTATATCAGCGTGCCCCACGGGTGCGCTCTTAGGCTCGGGTGAGTGCCTTAGTGCTATCACGCAAAGAAAGGGTGAGCTTACAGAGAGTGAGGCGGAGCTCCTCGTGAAATTTAACACGGTATGGGGGTGCGACGTTTGCCAAGCCGTTTGCCCACACAACAGTGCCGCTAAAAAAACACCGGTTGATTTCTTTTACAAGGAGAGAATAACCTCTCTCACAAGCGAAATCTTATCGTCTATGTGTAAACAAGAGTTTGCAAAACGCGCATTCGCTTGGCGCGGCAGAAAAACCGTAGAGAGAAATTTAGAAATATATGAAAAACAAAAAAATAGCAAGTAAAGAGTGTTTTTTCTCAATACTTGCTATTTTCTTTTTATAATGCGTCAGCCAACTGATAGAGTAGATTTTCGGTTTTCTCCCAACCAAGGCAGGGGTCGGTAATTGACTTGCCGAATATCTCTTTGTCAGAAATTTTCTGGCAGCCGTCCTCAAGATAGCTCTCAATCATAAGTCCCTTAACTATTGAGCGCACTTCACTCGAATACCTTGCCGAGTGCAAAACCTCTTTTGCGATTCTTATCTGCTCAAGGTATTGCTTACCCGAGTTTGCGTGGTTAGTGTCAACTATAACCGCGGGGTTTTTAAGCCCTGCTTCTTTATATGCCTCGTAAAGGTGATACAGGTCCTCGTAATGATAGTTAGGGTGCGCCTGTCCTCTTTTATCAACGTATCCGCGCAGTATTGCGTGACACAGGGGGTTGCCGCTGCTCTCAACCTCCCAGCCTCTGTATAAAAACATATGCGAGCCCTGCGCGGCCTTGATTGAATTCATCATAACGCTAATGTCACCGCCAGTCGGGTTTTTCATTCCCACGGGTACGTCAATACCGCTTGCCACAAGCCTGTGCAGCTGGTCCTCTGACGAGCGCGCGCCTACCGCTACGTAGCCGATAAGGTCAGAAAGATATCTGTGGTTTTCGGGGTAAAGCATTTCGTCAGCAGGGCAAAAGCCGGTTTCGGCAAGGCATCTGAGGTGTAGCTTTCTTATTGCTATAATGCCCTTAAGCAGGTCGGGCGCGGCATTCGGGTCGGGCTGGTGAAGCATACCCTTGTAGCCCTCGCCGGTCGTTCTCGGCTTGTTCGTGTAGATTCTCGGCACAAGCACAAGCTTGTCACTTACCTTGTCCTGTATATCCCTCAGTCTGTGGATATACTCCATTACGGGCTCCTCGCTATCGGCAGAGCAGGGGCCTATTACGATAAGGAGCTTATCTGACCTACCCTCAAATATATCTGCCATTTCTGCTATACGGCGCTCTCTTTGCGCTCGAAGCTGTTTGGAAATAGGGAACTCGGCCTTAATTTCCTTAGGTATCGGCAGCTTTCTGTAAAACTTTAAATTCTTTTCCATAATCTTCTCCTAAGCCTTGGGTTTGTTAAAAAGCGAGCGTTTTGCGGTTGATTTTCGCATCAATTCTCTCATTCTGTCAGCGTCGCCCGCAATAAGCATCTCTCTCATATCCGACATCTCGTCTATAAACGCGTCTATTTCATTTAAAAGCGCATCCTTATTCATAACGAAAAGCTCGCTCCACATTCGGTCGTTTATTTTTGCAATTCTCGTAAGGTCGCGGAATGAGTCGCCCGTGTATTTTTCAAGCCCCTCGGTATTGTTGCAGTTCATAAGTGCTACTGCAATGCAGTGTGTAAGCTGAGAGAGAAATGCAATCATTTTATCGTGCTCGTCGGCACTGAGCAGGGATATTCTCGCAAAGCCGAGTATCTCACCGAGCCTTCTACATACTGCTATTGCCTCTTCGCTGTTCTTGTCTGTAGGCGTTATTATATAGTTTGCACCGCGAAAAACGTCGGGGTCGCTGTATTCAACACCGCTTGCCTCACGGCCTGCCATAGGGTGCGCTGAGATAAACTCAACGTCCTCTCTTAAAATCGACTGTACTCGCTCAACAACGGTGCCCTTAACGCCCGAAACGTCGGTAATCAGAGTGCCGGGGGTAAAAAGCCCCTGGTTTTTCTCTATCCAGTCAATAAAAACCGTCGGGTAGAGTGCGAATATAACAAGCTCGGCCTTTTTGAATAGCTCCTCTTCAAGCTCGGTCGTGCCGTAAGAGATTATACCTCTTTTGAGGGCGTATTCAACGTCGCGCTCTTCCTTGGTAATACAGCTGACCTTGTAGCCCTCGCGTGTAAGTGCCGCGGCATAGCTTCCGCCCATAACGCCAAGGCCTATAATAAGTATTTCAGTATTCTTGTCAAGCGTCATATTCATTCACCTCTATACCAAGTGCCCTAAGGTCGTCAAAGAAGGCAGGGTAGCTTTTGTTTATTGCTTCAGCACCTTCTATTTCTCCGCCTGTCAGCGTGAGCAGTATCGCAAGCGACATTACTATTCTGTGGTCGTTGTGCCCGTACAGCACGTCACTCGGCTTATGGAAATCGGCTGGGTAAACTATAACCTTGTCCTCGTATACAGATACCGAGGTGCCGAATTTCTTTAGCTCCTCTGCCATAGCCGCCGCCCTGTCGCTCTCCTTGATTTTCAGTCGCTTCGTGCCAGAGAATACGCCACCTGACTTCGCGGCCGCCACCGCAAACAGGATTGGGCCGAGGTCGGGACAATCGCCTATATGTATAGTAGGCAGACCGAGCCGTAGCATTTCGTAGTATTTTCTGTATACGCTATCCCCCTGCAGGGTGCTCTCGGATAGTCCGTCTATCTTGTCCTCACCGCCGAATAGGTTTAGTGCCTCGGGGAAGGCTGTGCCGGAGTAGTCGCCCTCGACCGCCATTTTCCTCGGCTGATACTTCTGGTTGCCCTTTATATACAGCGTGTAGTCGTCCTCCCATACACACTCGACACCAAAGGCGGCGAGCGCCGCGCGTGTCATCTCTATATAGGAACG
>JAZRFH010000064.1:0-7119 GCA_045661245.1 Eubacteriales bacterium
AACTTTCAATTTTCAACTTTCAATTTTCAACTATTTAAAACACTCGCATGGGGTAGGGAACAGATATTGCTTTCCGTGCCGCGCCTGCGAGTGTTTTTTTGTTTTAGAATAGCAGAATTATAAATACTATGATGCCACAAAGGAGCCATACACCGCTTGAAATAAGCAGAATATAGTCGGTAACCTTAAAGCGCCAACGTCTGCGCCCCAGCAAAAACAGCGAAATTGCGATAGGAATAAGCGGCATAAGTATGCCGAGCGCGAATACCGTAACAAGCAAAATTACGCGCGCTACAGCGGTAAACTGCCCGTCTGTATTCGTGTCGGCTATCGGCCTTTCATACACGATATTTATATGGCGGTACTCTGTAATTTCGTTATTTATAAAGCTCGCAAGTACCGCTCTTTGATTCTCGCTCAGCACCACCGCTGAGTAATTGTTTGTTTGCTGATTTATCTCTCCCTTTACGTAAAGCACGTCTGTGCGGTCAAAGTAGAAGCTACCGATAACCGAGGTAAAAAATCCGTCAAGCGCCTCGTCATAAATCTCAATGCATTCAAGTGAATAGAGGTCGCCGTAGCTTTTCTCTGTTCTGTTTGACGTTGCGTCAAGCTCGCTTATAAGTGTTACAAGCTCTTCTGTCACCTTGCCTTGGAGGTTTGATTTACTGTCGCGTGCGTAGCACTCGGTGTCAAGCGCGGGCATTCCTATTCCGTCAAGGGTTGCCTTGCCCGTGCCAACGACGTAAAGCTGTGTAGCAACGTACGCGCCAAAGTCACTTTCGCGAATCTCCGCCGCAAGAATATTGCGCTCTGCAAGGGGTGAATATATGTTCGCGTAATTGTCTGTGATTTTAGACTCTGCCGCGTTAACGTATACGTATTCACCGTTGTGCCCGAGGCTCCAGTGCTCTAAAAAGTCACCGTTTTGATAAACTGTATAAACGGTATTGCCGTCGCCCAGCTCGCTCTCATAGCCTGATAGCTGCCACTCGGTATACTGCTCTGTGCTTGTAAAGCAAGAGGTAAGGGTGAGGGCGATAAGTACGCACAAGGGAATTAAAGAGATGTATTTAATAAATCTTTTCATAAATCCTCCTATGCAAGATTAAGATTTTTCTCAATTCTTGAGAGGGTGAATTTGTACGTCAGAGCCGACAAAACGACGAAAAATGCAAGAACGCCAATCAGGGCAAAAAGCACCGCCGCGGTCATTTGCGCGTCAGAATACTCCGAGAGCACGCTTACAGAGCCGAGCGAGGTAATGCCCAGCACAATGCTTGCAACGTACGAGATTATCGATATACCCATATTTACAACGTAGTATACGAGTATCGCCATAAGCAGCTTGTATTTTCTCACCATAGTACAGCCAAGCGTCATGCAGGCGTAAATCAAAACGGTAGAGAAAACCGACATAGCGATATAGATAAGAATGCCGAGTACGGTGTAAACGTAAGCCCACGCGTCAAAGTGCCTGAAAACAGATTTGAATATCTCAAACACAGCCTCTGTAAAGGCTACAAGCAAAAGCGTCTGGTCACCGTTACCAACGGGAGTTATGCTTATGAAAAGCGCGCCCGCAAGGCATACTGCTACAAAGTTGATTAGGGTGAAGATAAAGCCGCAAAGCAGCTTTGAGTTAAAAAGCGTCGAGCGCTTGACGGGCAGGGTAAAGGTAAGATACGCCTCGTCTGTAAAAAAGTTCTGATAGAACCTGAAAAGCACAAGCAGCTGTACACCCATTACGTAGCAGGACATTACGAAAACAGAGAGCATAACGCCCGCGGTTGCAAAGAGCGAGAAAAACGTAAACTCCTCGCTTGTGGAAAGCGCTCTCAGTGCAAACGCACCTACAAAGCAAACGCCGAAGAGTATCGCGGTAAACAAAAGCCATAGCTTATACACCGCGCGCATATCGTATTTAAGAGATTTGAGAAGCATATCTAAACTCCTCTCTGAATAATTCGTCAAGGGTCTTGCCCGTAGCCGCCCTGACGTCCTCGGCACAGCCCATTCTTAATATATTACCGCCCCAGCCCATAAATACAAAGTCGTCAAGGGCCGGCTCAATATCGTGTATAAGGTGTGTCGTTATAATTACAGATGCCTCGGGGTTAAAGTTGCCGATAATGGTATTCAGTATGTAATCGCGCGAGGCAGGGTCAACTCCGCCGATAGGCTCGTCAAGCAGATAAAGGCGTGTTTTTCTTGCCATAACCATAACGAGCTGTACCTTCTCCTTCATTCCCTTTGAGAGGGTCTTAAGCTTTTCGTCCGTCGGTACGTTAAGGTCGGTGAGCAAGCGCCTTGCAAGCTCTGCGTCAAAATCTAGGTAAAAGTCGGAGAAATAGTCTATAAGCTCCGACGCACGCATACGTGAGTTGAAATAGGTTCTTTCGGGTAGGTATGAGATAAGCGCGTTAGTCTGCTCGCTCCTCGGAATTCCGGCAATTTCAATACTGCCGCCGTCAGGGCAGAGTAAGCCCGAAATCATTTTGAGAAGAGTTGACTTGCCGCATCCGTTAGGGCCGAGCAGACCTACTATCTTGCCCTTAGGTACGGTAATATTAAAGTCCTTAAGCACGTATTTGCCGCGAATATAGCACTTTGATAGGTTTTCGCACTTTAAAATAGGCTGGTCTGTGCGTACGCCTTCGGTTGCCGTTTTTTCGGTGTCGGTCATAGGTTATCCCCCTTCCTGTTACTACCTTAATTTTACATTCTTTAAGTATCAAAGTCAATGAATATTATGTAAACTGTCTGAATATATGATAATAAGGGCAAGAAAATAATGGAATTTTTTTAAAAATCTGCTTGACAAAAGCATACGTGCGGTGTATAATATACCAAGGTTAGCAGGTGCTAACTCGAATTTAAAACGGAGAGTCATATGAATCTTTTAGAGGTACCGATTGGGGTAGAGCAAACGGTTGATGCTGTCAGCACAGGTGACGGGGAGTTAAAATCCTTTCTTTTTACCCTTGGCTGCTATAGCGGTGAGCCGGTGACTGTTATTCTGCGCCGTCGCTCGGGCTGTATAATTTCGATAAAGGACGCAAGGTACAGCATTGATGCAAATCTTGCCCGTTCTATTACTGTAAGATAGGTTAATTATTTTTTTGCACTAAGGTTAGCAGATGCTAACCGGATATGGTATTCGTATAAAGGAGTAAACTATGAGAATTGCGCTTGCAGGCAACCCTAACAGCGGCAAGACTACTATGTATAATGCTCTTACGGGCAGTAACGAGCGCGTCGGCAACTGGGCAGGCGTTACGGTGGATAAAAAAGAAGGCGCGCTGAAAAGAGGATTTTATAAAGCAGATGGTGAGATTACCGTCGTTGACCTGCCGGGTGCATATTCAATGTCACCGTTTACGTCGGAGGAAAGCATTACGAGGGATTTTGTTAAGAGTGAGAGCCCCGACGTAATTATAAATATAGTCGATGCAACAAACCTATCGCGCAGCTTGTTTTTTACAACTCAGCTGCTTGAGGTGGGCATACCCGTCGTTGTTGCGCTTAATAAAACAGACGTTAATGAAAAGAGAGAAACGGTTATTGATGCTGCCGCACTGTCTGAAAAGCTTAAATGCCCCGTATGCGAAACTGTCGGTACAGAGAAGGCAGGGCTCGGGGAGCTTATTGAGATTGCGTTGTCGCTGGTAGGCAAAGGTCAGCTTGCCCCGTTTCATTCGTATAGCAGCATAACCTCACGTGAGGCAGAGGAGCGCAGTGATAAAGCAAGATATGCTTTTGTTAAGCGTACAGCGCAGAGCGTTGAGAAGCATAATGCGGTGTCAAGCAAATATAATTTAAATGATAAAATAGACGCATTCTTGACTAATAAATGGTTTGGATTGCCTATCTTTGCACTCGTAATGTTTCTCGTTTTCTGGATTTCACAGGTTGGTCCCGGCGTGTGGATTGCCGAGGGTATTGAATTTGCTAACGGCTTTACCGTTCCCGGTCTTGTAACGCTTATAGAGTGGCTCGGTGAGTGGGTTTCGGGCTTGCTTGATGGGGCAAATCCATTACTTAAGTCTATAATTGTTGACGGTATTATCGGCGGCGTAGGTGCAGTAGTCGGCTTTTTACCGCTGGTTACTGTTATGTATTTCCTTATCGCTCTGCTTGAGGATTGCGGATATATGGCGCGCGCTACCGTGGTGCTTGACCCATTATTCAAGTGGGTAGGCTTGTCCGGTAAATCGGTTATACCCTTTGTTATCGGAACAGGCTGTGCAGTACCCGGTGTTATGGCCTGCAGAGCTATAAGAGATGAGAGGGAAAGGCGCGCTACGGCAATGCTTGCCCCCTTTATGCCCTGCGGTGCAAAGCTGCCCGTAATCGCTCTTTTTGCAGGTGCGGTGTCAGGCGGCGGCGCATGGGTAGGCACACTGATGTATTTTGTGGCTATAGCGGTGATTTTGCTGGCCGCTCTAATCATAAATTTGGTTACAGGATATAAGGGCAGAGGTTATTTCATTATAGAATTACCAGAATATAAGAGGCCGAGCCTTTCGCTTGCTTTCAAATCCACTTGCCAGCGTGGCTGGGCTTACATAGTCAAAGCAGGTACTGTAATTCTGGTTTGTAATTTTGCAGTACACCTTATGCAGTCGTTTACCTGGACCTTTTCTCCGGCTGATTCGGCAGAGAGCTCCATTCTTGCAGGTATAGCAAAGCCGTTTGCATACGTTTTTGCCCCCATCGTGGGTAAGGTAGCGTGGCAGCTTGCCGCCGCCGCAATCGTTGGCTTTATAGCGAAGGAGAACGTCGTAGGTGCACTTGCAGTGTGCTATATCGGTATTGACGGTCCGGGTGCTGACGTTGCGGGTATAATCGGCATCAGCGGTACTGCCGTTATCGCGTATATGATGTTCAATCTGTTCTCGCCCCCCTGTTTTGCGGCAATCGGAGCTATGCGCTCAGAGCTTAAAAGCTATAAGTGGTTCTTTGGTGCGCTTGGTCTACAGCTCGCACTTGGTTATTCAATAGGCTTTTTGTACAACTTCTTCGGCACTCTTTTTGCAGGTGCAGGCTTCGGCTCCGTCTGGATGCCGATTCTCGGCTTCGCGTTCGTGCTTGCCTTTGTGGGCACGGTAGCTATGCTTACTGTTGTAAGAGTGGTACGCGAAAAGAAAAAAGCCACCGAACGCCAAAAAAGCGAGGTAGCGGTATGAGCCTTGCTGAGGTTCTTGCATTGATAGCGATAGTATTGGCCGTTGGGGGTGCTGTCGGATACATTATTTATTCAAAGCGCCGCGGTAAGGGCTGTGTCGGCTGCCCCTACAGTAAAAGCTGCTCGGGGCACTGCTCATGCGGTGAGAAAGATGCACGCTGATGCGTGAAGCCATACCAAGTCTGCGACCCTGATAAAAAAACCTCGGAGCAAGTCCGAGGTTTTTTGGTGCTCCTGCGGGAATTCGAATCCCGGACACCTTGATTAAAAGTCAAGTGCTCTACCGGCTGAGCTACAGGGGCATATTAAATTATGCTTTTGCAATGCTTAATCAGATATCAATTCAAGCCATAGTATTGTAGCATAGATTTTGGGCTTTGTCAATACGTTTTATCAAAAAAATGTCAATTTGAATTGTAGCTTGCTCTCTTGCCGTAATCACCGCTGTTTATTTACGCTTTTGTCCCCATTTTGCGTAATTTTTGTCACCTCGGTAATAATATATTCAAAAAAGAGGTGTAAATTATGTCCATTTGGCAAAAGCAGATTGAAGAGCTATCCTTTCCCACGCTTGAGGGGAATACTGACGTTGACGTATTGATAGTAGGCGGGGGAATTGCGGGCATTATGATAGCGTACGAGCTTACGTTGCGAGGTGTTCAGTGCATAGTGGTTGAGTCGGGCAAAATATGCTCGGGCGTTACTAAAAATACTACCGCAAAGCTTACGGTAGGCCACGGTCTTTTATACGACAGCTTGATAAAAAAATACGGCAAGGAGAATGCGGGGCGCTATCTCGGTATTCAGACGGAGGCACTTGATAAGCTTAAAGCTCTTGCCGCTGGGTGCGACTGCGATTACAAGGGCGCACCCTCGTACGTTTATTCGCTAAATGACAGGGCGGCAATTGAAGTCGAGGTATTGGCACTAAATAGCTTGGGTTTTGATGCCGGCTACAGAGAAACGCCCGAATTACCGTTTGGCACTGTCGGTGCTGTGTGTATAGAGGGGCAGGGGCAATTTAATCCGTTAAAATTCCTTTCACATATAGCAAACGGGCTTAAAATATACGAAAACACAAAGGTGCTTGAATTTGGGCCGAATACCGCCCTGACAAACAGGGGTGTTATAAAATGTCGGAAAATGATAATAGCAACCCACTTTCCCATAATAAATAAGCACGGCCTTTTCTTCGTAAAAATGTATCAGCACCGCTCCTATTCCTTGGCACTTACGGGGGCGGGGCAAATATCGGGGATGTACGTTTCGGATAAGGATACAGGTCTATCCTTCCGTCAGCACGGTGAATATCTTCTCCTTGGCGGCGGCGGTCACCGCACGGGTAAATCGGGCGGCTCATATCAGGAGCTTTTAAAGTGTCAGGAGCAGTATTACAAGGATTCCTCTGTTGCAGATATGTGGGGGGCGCAGGACTGTATTACCCTTGACGGCATGCCGTATATAGGCAGATATTCGAATTCAACACCTGACCTCTACGTAGCTACCGGCTTTAATAAGTGGGGTATGACCTCTTCTATGGTATCTGCACTTTTGCTTGCCGACCTGATTACCGATAGAAAAAATGAATGTGAGGCTCTTTTGTCCCCGTCACGCAGTATTCTCCACCCTCGCCTTGCAACTAATCTTTTCGAGACGGCACTTAGTATGATTACGCCGACAGTGCCGCGCTGCCCGCATCTTGGGTGCGCGCTGAAATATAATAAGGCAGAGCATAGCTGGGACTGCCCCTGCCACGGCTCACGCTTTGGTGAAGACGGCAGGCTTATTACAGGCCCTGCCACTGACGGCAAGAAGCTTATTTGATAAATTTTTGACAAACTTAATTGACAAACATATTTCTATATGTTAATATGAAATATGAGGACAGCTTAATAGGTATTACAGCTTCTGAAAATTCAAATTGATTCTAT
>JAZRFH010000065.1:0-16532 GCA_045661245.1 Eubacteriales bacterium
TTTAAACCGTGTATCCAAGACCGTAAAGGGCGGTAGAATCGCTCGTTTTGCAGCTATCATGGTAGTAGGCGACGGAAATGGACATGTAGGCTTCGGCCTTGGTAAAGCAGCTGAGGTTCCCGACGCAATCCGTAAGGGAATTGAAGATGCAAAGAAAAATATGATTAAGGTTTCTCTTGCAGGTTCCACCATTCCTCACGAGGTTATCGGTGAGTACGGTGCAGGTAAGGTGCTTCTTAAGCCCGCCGGCCCCGGTACCGGTATCATAGCAGGCGGTACTGTACGTACCATCCTCAACCTCGCAGGTATTAAGAACGTTCGTGCAAAGAGCCTTCGTTCAAACAACCCCACTAACGTAGTTAAGGCTACATTCGAGGGACTTAAGGCGCTCAGAACTGCAGAGGAAGTTGCTGCAATCCGCGGTCTTAATCCTGAGGACGTAAAGGCTTAAGGAGGTAACGGATATGGAAAACGTAAAGGTTACACTCGTAAAGAGCCTTATTGGATGCAAGGACAATCAGATAGCAACCGCAAAGTCGCTCGGTCTTAAAAAGCCCGGCAACTCCATCGTGCTTGCTAACGACGCTTGCCTCCAGGGTAAAATAAAAGTAATTTCACACCTTGTTAAGGTTGAAACCGTTTAATCGGAATTGAAAGGAGGAAACAAAATGAAGCTCCATGAACTTTCACCCGCAGAGGGTTCTGTAAAGAACGGATTTCGTAAGGGTAGAGGCGCAGGTTCCGGAAACGGAAAAACAGCAGGTAAAGGACACAAGGGTCAGAACGCTCGTTCAGGCGGCGGTGTAAGACCCGGCTTTGAGGGCGGTCAGCTCCCCCTTTACAGAAAGCTCCCTAAGAGAGGTTTCAAAAACGCACGCTTTGCAAAGCATTATACAGTAATTAACGTTCAGTCTCTCAACAAGTTCAACGACGGCGAGGTTGTCGACGCTGCAGCTCTTCTTGCACTTGGTATTATTAACGACGTTCAGGCGAATGGCGTAAAGGTACTCGGTGAGGGCGAGCTCACAAAGAAACTCACTGTTAAGGCAGCTGTCTTCTCCGGCTCAGCTAAAGAGAAGATAGAGGCAGTAGGTGGAAAGACTGAGGTGGTATAAATGCTTCAGACACTTAAGAACGCTTGGAGAACCAAGGAAATAAGAAACAAGATTTTCTTTACCTTGTTCATACTCTTGCTTTACCGTATAGGTACAGTAGTTCCCGTTCCTTTTGTCGACGCAAACAACTTTGAAAGTCAGTTCCAGGGCACAATTCTTGACTACCTGAACATTCTTTCAGGTGGTTCGCTCGGTACAGCAACGCTGTTTGCGCTTGGCGTATCACCTTATATTAACGCATCTATCGTTATTCAGCTTCTCTGTGTCGTATTCCCTAAGCTTGGCGACCTCGCTAAGAACGACAAGAAGAAGATGTCATTTATCACCAGAATAGTAACCGTTGTTCTCGCTCTTATCACTGCTATAGGCTACTACTTCCTGCTTTCGCAGTCGGGTATGCTTGCTCCTATCGCAACCAAGGCAGATAACGACCTCTTCTGGCTCTATGCTATCGTTATAGTAGCCTGCTACTGTGCAGGTGCATCACTGATTATGTGGCTTGCTGACAGAGTAAACGAGCGCGGTCTTGGTAACGGTATCTCGGTTATACTTTTTGCTAACATCGTTTGCGCGCTTCCTTCACAGCTCATTCAGCTCTTCAACCTCGTAAGAACTACGGTTGGATTCCAGGACCCCGTTCCTTATACAATCGGTGCGATACTCTTCGCCCTTGCAATTATCGCTATTGTAATCGCGTTCACGGTATTCGTAATCTTCGTTACAGGCTCTGAGAGAAGAATTCCCGTTCAGTATGCTAAGCGTGTAGTTGGCCGTAAGATGTACGGCGGTCAGAATTCAAATCTGCCCATCAAGCTCAATATGACAGGCGTTATGCCCGTAATCTTCGCGAGCTCCATCGTATCCCTTGTTCCCACTATACTCGCTCTTTGCGGTGTTACTAATGAAACTAAGGGCTTCTGGGGTACATTCTCGTGGGTAATGGGCTCAGAGGGTCCGATATACCCCATCGCACTCTTCCTTCTTATCATAGGCTTTGCATATTTCTACACTCAGATTACCTTTGACCCTGTAGACGTTGCAAACAACCTTAAAAGACAGGGCGGTGCTATCCCGGGTATCAGACAGGGCAGACCTACCTCGGATTATATAAGAAAGATACTTAATAAGATTACTCTTGCAGGTGCGCTCTTCTTAAGCGTTATCGCAGTAGTGCCCGTGCTTGCAAATCCTCTTATGCAGGAAATTCTTAAGACAATCCTTTCAGGTCAGATATTGGAT
This sequence comes from Eubacteriales bacterium, assembly GCA_045661245.1. GTDB lineage: Bacteria > Bacillota > Clostridia > Oscillospirales > CAG-272 > UBA1740. The sequence continues at coordinate 2,355 of JAZRFH010000065.1, forward strand.
TCCTGGTCTGCAGCAGATAAGGCGTCCGCACTTACAACAATCACCTCAACGGCTAAGAGCCTTGCAAGCGTATTCTCCTTTGGCGGTACGTCGCTCATAATCGTTGTCGGTGTTGCACTCGAGACCTTCAGAGATCTTGAGGCACAGCTTACGATGCGCAGCTACAAGGGCTTTCTTGACTAAGCTGTAAAAAAGTTTAAATTTCTATGGGTGGAGGGCGTGTTAAATTATGCCCCCTCGCCCACGGGATTTTAATATTAACTCGGTAGGATTACATCGTACAAATTCGAAATGAGAGGTTCGTATGGTTATAATTAAAAATTCAGAACAGCTCATGCTTATGAAAAAGGCGGGCAAAATCACGGCTGAGGCGTTGCTTGTTGCGCGTGATGCAATAAAGCCCGGTGTGTCAACCTATGAGGTAGATACAAAGATTAAGCATTTTATCGAAAAGTGCGGTGCCACACCGTCGTTTTTAGGATACAACGGCTTCCCCGGAAGCGCATGCATTTCACTCAACAAAGAGGTCATACACGGAATACCCTCAAAGAAGGTTATAATTCGAGAGGGGGATATCGTTAAGGTCGACGTCGGGGCTCGCTACCGCGGCTATAATGGCGACAGTGCAAGAACTTTTCCTGTCGGCAAGGTAAGCGATGAGGCCCTGAGGCTTATCTCGGTCACTGAGAAGAGCTTCTATGAGGCGATGAAGGTCGCAAGGCACGGAAATCGCGTCGGAGACATAGGCGCAGCGGTTGAAAATTTCGACATTTCAAATGGCTTTTCTGTTGTACGTGAGTTTGTAGGCCACGGAGTAGGCGCACAGCTCCATGAAGACCCACAGGTGCCGAATTACGGTACGGCGGGCAGGGGCACAAGGCTCTATTCGGGTATGACGCTTGCCATTGAACCCATGGTAAACGCAGGCACGGAAAGAGTAAAAGTCCTAAAGGACGGCTGGACTGTCGAAACTCTTGACGGCGCACTGTCTGCTCATTATGAGAACAGTATTGCTATCACAGAGGGCGACCCTATCATACTAACAGATCAGTAAACTAACTCACCCATATCGACAAGCGGTAATAGAGGAGGAAGGTTCTTTGGCAAAGAACGATTTGATCGAATTTGAGGATTGTACTGTTGTGGAGGCACTCCCCAATACAGTCTTCAAGGTAAAGCTCCCGAACGGCCTTATTGTAACGGCTACAATTTCGGGTAAGCTTCGTATGAATTATATCAAAATTCTCGTTGGTGACACGGTAACCGTAGAGGTATCACCCTATGATATTTCCAAGGGCCGTATAACCTGGAGAAAGAAGTAATAAATTCGAAATCTTGAAAGGTAAGGTATTAAAAATGAAAGTTAAGCCTTCCGTCAAAAAAATTTGTGAAAAGTGCAAGATCATTAAAAGACACGGTAAGATAATGGTCATTTGCGAGAACCCCAAGCACAAGCAGCGTCAGGGCTGAGTTTGCAGGCGGTGCTTTCTCACAAATCTAGACGACATTAATTTGAAAAAAGGAGTATATATCGAAAATGGCTCGTATAGCTGGTGTTGATATTCCCAATAACAAGCGTGTAGAAATCGCGCTCACATACATCTACGGTATTGGTCTTAAGAGCTCTCAGGATATTCTCGCTAAAACAGGCGTAAATCCCGATACTCGTGCTAAAGACCTTACCGAGGGTGAAATCGCAGCTCTCCGTGATGAAATCGAAGCAAACTACAGCGTAGAGGGTGACCTCCGCCGTGAAGTAGCTCTCAACATCAAGAGCTTGGTAGAAATCAATTGCTATCGCGGTATCAGACACAGAAAGGGTCTCCCTGTAAGAGGTCAGCGTACCAAGACAAATGCAAGAACAAGAAAAGGTCCCGCAAAGACCATCGCAAATAAGAAGAAGTAAGGAGTGAACCATAATGGCAGTAGCTAAGAAGATTGTCAAGAAGCGCCGTGAGCGCAAGAACGTGGAAAAGGGCGTAGCTCATATCCGTTCAACGTTCAACAATACTATCGTTACCATTACCGACGTTCAGGGTAATGCTATTTCATGGGGAACTTCGGGTGAAATGGGCTTCAAGGGCTCTAAGAAGTCTACTCCCTACGCAGCTCAGACTGCAGCAGAGCACGCTGCAAAGCTCGCTGTTGACCAGGGTATGAAGTCTGTTGAGGTTCTCGTAAGAGGTCCCGGATCGGGCAGAGAGTCCGCAATCCGCGCACTTGCAACCGCAGGCCTCGAAATCACTATGATTAAGGACGTAACACCGATTCCTCATAACGGTTGTCGTCCCCCTAAGCGCAGACGCGTTTAATTAAAAGGGAGGTAAATGTAAAATGGCAAGATATACAGGTCCTAACTGTAAGATGTGCCGTCGTGAAGGCTGCAAGCTCTACCTCAAGGGTGAGAGATGTACCAACGGCAAGTGTGCGTTCGACCACAGAAGCACAGCACCCGGTCAGCACGGCGCAGCTCGTAAGAAGATCGGAGAATATGGTAAGCATCTTCGTGAGAAGCAGAAGGCAAGACGTTACTACGGTGTCCTCGAGGGTCAGTTCAAGCACTACTATGAGCTTGCTGAGAAGATGGACGGCCTGACCGGTACTAACCTTCTCGTTCTTCTTGAAAGACGTCTTGATAACGTTGTATACAGAATGGGTATGGCAGCATCCAGAAAGGAAGCTCGTCAGCTTGTTCTCCACGCACACTTCACCCTTAACGGTAAGAAGGTAAATATTCCCTCTATCCTCGTTAAGCCCGGTGACGTTATCGCTGTTAAGGAAAGCAGCAAGGAAAGTGCAAAGATTAAGGCACTCGCAGAGTCGATGGCAACCGCACAGGCTCCCAAGTGGCTTGAGAACGACGCAGCTAACCTTGCAACCAAGGTCGTAGCACTTCCTGCAAGAGATGATATCGACTTTGAGTTTGACGAGCAGCTTATCGTCGAGTTCTATTCCAAGTAATCCCTCCGATACTATGCGAGCAGAATATGAGAATTAAACCTCTCGTATTCTCCGCACGGTTTCAGCAAATAAAATTGTTTAAAGAAAACACACAGGAGGTAACGTAAGATGAAGGAAATGGAGAAGTTCAATATAACCGCAACCGACCTTACTGAGGACGGCAGAGAAGCTATATTTGTAGCAGAGCCCCTCGTATCCGGCTACGGTATTACTATCGGTAACTCGCTTCGCAGAGTTCTTCTTTCCACAATTCCCGGTTATGCGGCTACCAGCATCAGAATTGACGGTGTATTGCATGAGATTTCTGCTTGCAACGGCGTTAAAGAGGATGTTCCGGAAATCGTTCTTAACGTAAAGGGTATTGTAGCAAAGCTTTTCTGTGACGAGGCTAAGACCGTCGTAATTGACGTAACAGGTCCTTGCAACGTAACTGCTGCTGACATTGCACCCGATGCAGACCTTGAGATACACAATCCCGAGCATCACATCTGCACGGTAAGTGATAATGCGCGCTTCTATATGGAGATTACCTTTGACAGAGGTAGAGGATACCATCTTTCCGAGGCTAATAAGCAGAATTATCTCGCAACTGTCGGCGCAAACGTCGGTGCACCTATAGGTCTTATTTTCATTGATTCCATATTCACACCCGTATACAAGGTTGAGTATAACGTTGAAAATACCCGTGTAGGTAATATTACCGACTATGATAAACTCACAATGAAGGTTCTTACTAACGGAACCATCACAGCTAAGGAAGCGGTTTCACTCGCTGCCAAGGTTCTCAACGAGCACCTCAAGCTCTTTATCGATATGTCGGACGAGGCTAAGAATGCCGAAATCCTATTTGAGAGAGAAGAAGTGAAGAAGGAAAAAGTCCTGGAGATGACCATTGAGGAGCTTGACCTGTCTGTCCGTAGCTTCAACTGCTTGAAGCGCGCCGGCATTGACACAGTAGAGGATTTGATTAACCGTACCGAAGAGGATATGATTAAGGTTCGTAACCTTGGCCGTAAGTCCCTCGAGGAAGTAATCCAGAAGCTGACTTCTTTGGGTCTTTGCCTGAAGAAAGACGAAGAATAAGAATTTAGGAGGAACATAATATGAGAAAGCTTGGCAGAACAACTGCACAGCGTAAGGCTATGCTCAGAGGTATGGTAACTCTTCTTCTTGAATGTGGTAAGATTGAAACCACTTATACCAGAGCTCAGGAGGTTTCAGCTAAGGCTGACGAAATGATTACCCTTGGTAAGAAGGGTGACCTCGCTGCTTACCGTGCAGCTCTTGAGTACATCACCAAGGAAGAGGTTGCTAAGAAGGTATTTGCTACTCTTGCACCCGCATACGCAGGTGTTAACGGTGGTTATACCACAGTTCTTAAGATGGGTCCCCGCCGCGGCGACGGTGCTGAAATGGCTATCGTTAAGCTCGTAGAGGTTAAGGCAGAGGAGCCTGCATCTGAGAAATAATTTTACGGCTTAGCCGTAGACAATATAAGAAAGAGAGAACAAATTGGTGTATAGCCGACGAGTTCTCTCTTTTTTGTTTTTTAATTTGTTATTGAAAATAAAGCTTATATATGCTATAATGAAGGCGTGATAACTTCTCTGAAAGGATTTTAAAGTATGTCACCGGAAAGAAAGAAAAAAATAACACTGTGGATAATCAGCGTTGCCGCAGCTATTATAGTTATATTTTTAGGCCTTGGGCATCTGGGCACAGTTGCAGATGCATTCATGTGGTGCGTAAGAATTGTAATGCCGCTTATCGTTGGTATAGCAATAGCGCTCGTCGTTAACGTGCCTATGCGCTTTTTTGAGTCAATTCTCTTTAAAAAGTGTACACGCCCCCGCACCCTCCGCCTGCGCCGTCCGCTTGCGTACGTAATTTCACTCCTTCTTATCCTGTGCCTCTTGGCAGGCATTATCGGCCTCGTTATCCCTCATTTCGTTGAGGCGATAAGCGCGATGGTTTACACTGTTAAGGATATTATTACACGCTTCAGTGCTATGAGCGACGAGGAAATTCGCGAGCTGCCCCTTGGCGAGTGGTTCTTGAACGTAGATTGGGACGAAATTCTTACGCGTCTGACAGATTGGCTTAAGAACGAGGGCACGAATATACTCGGCACTGCCTTCGGAACTATAAGCTCGGTTGTTACAGGAGTAATTGATTTCTTTATCTCCTTCGTATTCTCGGTATATGTCCTCTTTAATAAAGAAAAGCTTAAGGCGCTCTTTGCGCGCGGTATAAGAGTATGGCTGCCCAAGCGATTCGGTGAGTGGAGCCTGCATGCATTCTCGCTCCTTAGCAAAAACTTCCGTAACTTTATATTCGGCCAGTCGCTTGAGGCACTGATACTCGGCACCCTGTGTACTATTGGAATGCTTATTTTGCAGCTGCCTTACGCACCTGCAGTCGGCGCGATGGTAGGCGTTACCGCCCTTATACCGGTTATAGGCTGTTATATAGGTGCGGCCGCGGGCGCGTTGCTTATCGTCACGGTGTCGCCAATAAAGCTTGTAATATTCTTAGCTTACCTTATAATCCTGCAGCAGATAGAGGGTAATATAATTTATCCAAAGGTTATCGGCAGTAAGGTAAAGCTGCCCGCTATGTGGATTCTTGCCGCAGTTACGATAGGCGGCGGTATTGCAGGCACGGTAGGTATGCTTGTCGGTGTGCCTGTTGCAGCTACGGTATATCAGCTGGTGCGCGAGGCTACCGATGCGCGTGCAAAAAAGCTCGGCCTTGACGAGTGTGAGCTTACAACCTCCGCAATAGAGCCCGAAAATACCGAAATAGCACAAGAGCCTGTGGCGAAAAATAACGACGGCTCCGAGCCCCCCACGCCTTAATACGGTTATAAATTAAATATAAAAAATGACAGAGCGCACGTAGCAGCTCTGTCATTTTCTTTTTATTCGGATTTTTCCTTTTCTCCGCTTGAAAGTCCCACAACACTCGTTACCGGCATCGCAAATGCAATACCCTGGCTCGGGGTAGAGAGGCCGACTCTCTTGTAAAGCTCGTGCAGAATATCGTTTTTCAGCGCCTTCTCCACAAGTATCATAACTATTTCCTTTTCGGGCTGAACGACTATGTTAAAAAGCTTTTCAGCCTCGGCGTTTGCCGTGCCCCTTGCCCTTATAACTGTACCGCCGCGTGCACCAACCTCACGCGCCGCATCCATAACGTCGTCGGAGTGGCCTGAGTTAACTATGCAGAATATTACCTCGTGACTGTAGGTCATATTATTCCCCCCTCTGCGTGAGCAGTATTACTCAAAAATTGATAAATTGCAACGCCTATCGTACTCGTCATTGGCACGGTGTAGGCAATGCCCTTACCGCCCTTAACGCTGGTAAATCTCTCACTAAGCGCCGCCAGAGCCTCTTTTGCCTGAGATTTTTTAATTACACTTATTATAACCGAGCGCTCGCTGTCGCTAAGACCCAGCACCTCAAGTGTAAGTGAGCTTGCCGTTCCCTTAGCAGAGAGCACCAATTGCATGTTGACCTCGAACGACTGTAAAATGTCAACGTAAAAATCCGTCTTTTCCTTGTTTACAACGGTAAAGAGCAGCTCCATTTTGTGAGGGGAGAGCATAGGTGTCGCGTTTTTTTGCGCGTTCTTTTCGCTAATTTTTTTCGCCATAACCATACCCTCCTTACATAAAGTCTATAATTTGCTCGTCGTTTGCGTTGAGAATTCTGCGTACGGCGATTCTCTCGTGTATCTTCCTTGTAGCGTAAGCCTTAAAGCCGAGCAGCTGAATTGTAATCAAGGGTGCCATAGCAACCATCGCTACAATTCCGAATGCGTCCTCAAGTATACCACCGGGGTTAACCGCCTGGCAAATACCCACCGCCATCGGCAGAATAAAGCTTGACGTCAAGGGTCCGCTTGCAACTCCGCCCGAGTCAAACGCGATAGCCGTGTAAAGCCTGGGCACAAAGAGCGAGAGGCCGAGCGATATTGCGTAGCCGGGGATAAGGTAGTAGAAAAGGCTAAAGCCGAAAATAATTCTGATTACAGATAAGCAAATAGAAAGGCCAACGCCTATAGATAGGGCAATCATCATATCGCGCCTTTTTACCGTACCCTCGGTAATTTCTTCAACCTGTGCCTTAAGCACGTGCACTGCGGGCTCTGCAAGCACGACCACAGCACCGATAATAAAGCTAAGTATAACGAGCAGCACCTTGTTCTCGGAAAGCTCGTTGCCAAGCTTGTAGCCAAGCGGCATAAAGCCAATCTTAACCGCAGAGAGGAAGATTACAAGGCCGACGAATGTGTAAAGAATACCAATCGCTATCTGTAGGAGTCTGCGTTTGGATAAGCGCAGGCAGGCAATTTGAAGTATAAGAAAGAAAATGACTATAAGCCCGAGGGCTAATCCAACCTCCTTTGAGGTTTCGAGTATAGTGTGTATTATAGCACCAATTTCAAAGTTGGGTAAATAATCGGGCACAACCTGCAAATCTTTCGTTACCGTACAACCCAGTATCAGCACCGCAAGCATAGGGCCGACAGAGCAGAGAGCTATAAGGCCGAACGAGTTCTCCTCTGCGTTTTTACCGCCTATCGCAGACGCGATACCGACACCAAGCGCCATAATAAAGGGTACGGTTATCGGTCCTGTGGTAACTCCGCCCGAGTCAAATGAAAGTGGCAAAAGCGCGCCGTTACCTCTAAGAAGCAGAAGTGAGCTTATCGCAAACAGCATCATATAAAAAAACATCAGCAGTGAGGATAAGGGCAGCTTACCGATTATTCTCAAAACAGAAATCACGAGAAACAGGCCGACACCCACACCTACTGTAACTATAAGCGTCGTTCCGTTCATAATCGCCGCAACTTGATTTGCAAGCACGGAAAGGTCAGGCTCGGCAACCGTGATAAGTATACCCATACCGAATATAACCGATAAGAGTATAAGCGGGCTTTTAAGCTTTGTAAGACCCGAGCCGACGTGCTCACCCATAGGGGTCATAGCAAGGTCTGCACCAAGGTTAAATAGGCCAATGCCCAGTATCAGAAAAACAGAGGACACAAAAAAAGCTATAAGCTCAGGCCCTGTATAATTTACGTAAGGCGTCAGGTTCAATACTCCGACTATAGCTACAACCGGCAATACCGAGAGTAAGGCTTCCTTCAGCTTTTTCAACAGTACTGTTCTCATAAGTGTCCTCCATTAACAGTCTATCGTTTATATTATACTATAAGATATAACTAAAGTCAAATAATAATGCAAAAATCTTTCCGCGCGTTTATAGCCTTATGTAAGCCGCTGAGGTAGCGGCAGAATTATTGTCAGTGCCCGTGCTTTTCTTTAAGAAGCTGCACGTTTTCTTCAACTCTTTTCTTATGCAAAGGGTACCAGAACCACAAAATCAAGGCTAGAATGATAAATCCAAGTGCCGGCACAAGCGTTGAAATATCAAATATACCGCTTAGCACCTCGGGCACGAACGCGTTCTCTTCACTGTACCCGATGGCCGAGAGCAAAGCACCGGTAAGTCCCGCGCTCGCCGCCTGGCCAAGCTTGCGCGCAAAGGAATATATGGCGTAGATAGAGCCGTCCTCGCGTCTGCCGACCTTTAGCTCGGAGTAGTCTATAACGTCGGTGATAAGCGCCCACGATACCATAGTGAATATTCCAAGCCCCAGCCACGAAATGCTTGATAGCGCAACGTATACCCACACGCTCTGTGGGCGGACAAAATATAATATAATGCTTATTGCCGCCGCAAAAATATTGCTCACAACACTCACCTCGGCCTTGCCGAACCTTTTGCCAAGCGGCTTTGCCGCGCCTGCCGCTATAAACATCGCCACCATCATAACCAAGGTTGATACAGACTGCGCCTGTACGTTGCCGTAGTAGTTGGGGAAGACGTAGTTGGCCATAGACTGCAGGGTCAGCTGGCTTAACAGCATAATCACAGACGCTGCGATAATTGATAACAGCGCGCGGTTTTTAAAGGCGTTTTTAAAAAGAGTTACCACGCCCGCCCGCTCATGGTGCTTATGCTCCACAACCACTCGCTCGGTAACGAGAAAATAGCATAGAACGTAGCACAGTATCGCAAGTATGGAGAATACGCCCGATATTATGGTAAAACGCGTGCCGTTTAACACCGTGCCCTCGCCAATCTTATCGTAAGCTAAAAGCGGTACTCCCGCACCCACGATTACGCCTGCAAGCGTGCTGCCCATACTGCGGTAGGTCGAGAGGGATTGGCGGTCGCCCGGCTCGCGTGAGATTGAGGACGCCATTGAGCCGTAAGGAATATTGATAGAGGTGTAAAAAAACGAGCCCCACAGTATATACGTGACGGCAAGCCAGGTTATCTTAAACCACATATCCGCATCGCGAAACGCGCTTTGGTATATAAGAAATGAAGAAATTGCCACGGGTATGCACATACGTAAAATCCAGGGCTTGAACTTGCCATGCGCGGTAACGCGCCCCCTGTCGCAAATGCGCCCCATAGTTACGTCGGTAAAGGCGTCTACAAACCGTGCGATAGTCATTATTAGGCCTACTACCCACGGCGCAATGCCCATAACGTCGGTATAGAACTTCAAAAGAAAGGCACTTGATAAAATAAAAGTAAAATCGTTGCCAAAGTCGCCAAACAGATATCCAAGCTTATCCTTAATGCCGAATGGCCTGTGATGGGGCGTTTTTGTTTTTTCCATATTTATCTCCTGATTGCGTTAGTCCTTTTTATTTTGCTAAGGCGTGCCCCCGTTTAAACAAAAATGAAGATGTAATTTTTGCCATTATGCCCGCAAACCCTGCTTGCCCTAAAATAAGGCGCGTCAAAATTGCCCGTAAAACTTTGTATAACTCGTACATTTACACAAAAAGGGATTTTATGGTATAATAGAGGTGAAGAAACTGCAGGCAACGTAACAATGTACCTGTACGACTCCCAAGGCAGCCCTATGGGTATGATGTACCATAGCTCAAGCTACGGTAGGGGTGTATTTGACGTTTATTGGTACGAGAGAAATATGCAGGGCGATATAATTGCTGTGTATGATAAATCGGGCACTAAGCTTGTTTCCTACGTTTATGATGCATATGGCAACTTTTACAGAACCCTGCACGGTATAAGCTTAGGCCACACCGCAGCAAATAACCCATTTACCTACCGCGGATATTATTATGACTACAACCTGCAGCTTTATTATGTAGGCACGCGATATTACGACTCTGATATAGGTAGATGGTTAAGTGTTGATAGTTTTATATCTGACGTAGGCGGAGATTTGCTTGGATATAACCTGTTTGCGTACTGCTTTAACAACCCGGTTATGTATACAGACCATTCAGGTAATTGGCCTTTCCTTAATAAACTTTTAAATAAGGTTGAAGAATTTATTGTAGTATTTGCTGAATCTTTAGAAATAGAGATTGGATTTGGAATTGGTCTAGGTGGCCAAATTTCAAATAGTGTTAAAGCTGAATTAAGTCGAGACACATATTTTGGATTGGACGATGGGCAACTTATTACAGGTAATACTATAGTAGCTGAAATGTCATTGCTAGATTCGGACATTAGCGTTGGTGGTTCTTATAATCACCTAGTAGAAAAAGGTGGTAATAGAATTAGTTCGTCAGGAAGTCCGTTGCATGGACCATTTGATATGATTAACTATCCCGATGTAATACGGGGAAATAAGATTGCAGTTGGTATTGCTTCGATAAAAGAAAATAATGATCTAGTATTCTCATTATCTACTAGCGCACATTTTATTTTTGGAGGGCATGCATCTATTGGATTTAATGTTTCAGAGTTTGCAAATAGGGTTGAAAGGATATTTAGGTAATGAAAGTTCTTAAAAAAAGAATATTGGCTGAGTTTATCGACACTTTTATTTACGAATTCATTTTAGCCATTATACAGATGAAAATTCTGGAGCCCTTAAATGCGCCTGATGATCTGATTATAATTCTCTTTATACCTTTCTTTTTTAAGGACATCGTTTTCAGAAATGCAAGTATCGGTAAAAAGATTCTTGGCATCGTGATATACGATAAGCAATGGCGAGCTCCAAAATGCACGCTGTTATTTAAACGTGCGGCTATTATGCTCACTGTCGGCTGCGTTAAGCTCTGGAAAATATTTCATTTCGGTGACAGCTATATTACCTTAATGGATTGGGAAAGAGAAAAGCTTGGAACCGTAGTTATAGATAAAAAAGTGTATAAAAAGCTTGAGGCGATAGCTAAAGAGCAAAAAGGAATTTTTTCAGACAATATGACTAAGCTCTACAATTCATATCTTCGTGAGTTGTATTGCAAATAGGTGTATGGATATGATAGAATTTAAAGGTGAGTTAACAGGTGGGGCTAAAAAATACCTTTTGAGAAAGCAGATGCGCACTCAAAGGAGAATTCTATTGCCGATGTTGCCCATTCCCATCATAATAAACATTATTTTAGGCTTTTACGATGACGCATTTTTCTGGTTTTTGATAGTTTTTGCAATGGTAGCCATTTGCATCCTTATCCCACCGGGCAAAAATGCACAGAAAGGTTTTATGCCTAAGCGGATATACGTGGACCTTGAGGAAGGCACTATAATTCATATCTGTGAAGAAATGGAAAGATTTCATATGATAAGCTCGGTCGAGAGTGTTATTGACTATGGCGAATGGTATGATTTCGTATTCCAGTTTGAGGATAGAGATTTGTATTTCGTTTGTCAAAAGAGCCTTTTAACTGAGGGCACGCTAGAGGAATTCGAGAGCTTGTTTGAGGGCAAGATTGAACGTCGGATTGATACCCAAAGGGCAGAAACAAATTAAATCTACTATGTCCTTTTGCTAACTCCACTCCAAGCTTTAGTAAGCCATCTGCTTTTGTGACGGCGAAAATTTAACCAATAGAAAAAGAGAGAGCATTTCGGCTGCAAACCAATTTCGGCCGCAAACCGATTTGTTCTCTCTTTCTGATTATATTAAACCATAAGCTCCGAGATAAGCTCTGCAAGCTCGGTCGGGTCGTCGATTGCAACGCCCGAGATAAGGCAGGCCTCGGCATAAAGGATTTTTGCGTAGCTTGCAAGCTTTTCCTTGTCACTCTCGTAAAGCTCGCGCAGCTTTTGTGCGATTTTATGCTTCACATTGATTTCAAGCACTACGCTTGCCTCGGGTGCGCCGTCCGTACCCGGCATTTTCTTTAATACCTTTGCCATTTCAAGTGAAAGGTCACCCTCGCTCGATAAGCATACGGGGTGTGTGTCAAGTGCCGCGCTGAATCTTACCGCGCTTACCTTGCCGATGCTATCTCGCATAGCCTTAAGCATCTCGTCTGCACTCTCGTTCTCGCGCTTTTCGCTCTCCTTCTCCTCGTCTGTGGTAAGGTCAAGTGCCTCGTCTGTAACGTTCTTAAATTCAAGCTCGCCGTATTTGCCAAGCATTCTGAGGGCGAATTCGTCTACGTCGTCTGTAAGGTACAAAACTTCGTACCCGCGGCTTTTTGCCGCGCTGACCTTTGGCAGCATTTCAATCCTGTCGGTTGTTTCGCCCGCCGCGTAGTATATTGCGGTCTGGCCTTCCTTAATACCCTCGGCGTATTCCTTAAGCGAAATGTATTTTTTCTCACCCGAATAGCGGAAGAGCAAAAGGTCAACAAGCGTGTCCTTGTGTGCGCCGTAATCAGCGTAAAGACCGTATTTAAGCTGAATTCCGAACGCCTCAAAGAATCTCTCGTATTTCGTCCTGTCGCTTTCCATCAGCTTTTCAAGCTCGCCCTTGATTTTCTTTTCAATAGCGCGCGCCATAACCTTAAGCTGTCTGTCGTGCTGGAGCATCTCGCGCGAAATGTTCAGCGATAGGTCAGAGGAGTCTACGAGTCCCTTAACAAAGCTGAAATAGTCGGGTATAAGGTCGGGGCACTTTTCCATTATCATAACGCCTGAGGAGTAAAGCTCAAGACCCTTCTCGTACTCGCGTGTGTAATAATTGTAGGGCGCGTGCCTCGGTATAAACAAAAGGGCAGAGAAGGTTGCCGTGCCCTCTGATTTTTGCGTTATAACCTTAAGGGGCGGCTCGTAGTCGTAAAACCTGTCGGTGTAAAAGCTGTTGTATTCCTCGTCTGTAACCTCGGCGGGGTTCTTTTTCCAGATAGGCACCATGCTGTTGAGCGTTTCGGTTACGGTTACGGTTTCGTATTCGTCCGTGCCCTCGACCTTCTCTTGCTTTTCTACCTGCATCTTAATGGGGTATCTTATATAGTCCGAGTATTTCTTCACAAGCGCGCGCAGTCTGTACTCGCTTAAAAACTCGGTGTAGCTCTCTGCCTCGGTGTCCTCTTTCAGGTACAGCACAATATCGGTGCCAAAGCTATCCTTTTCACATTCGGTAACCGTGTAGCCGTCTGCACCCTCGCTCTCCCATCTGTACGCCTCGTCACTGCCAAAGGGCCGTGTGGTTACGGTGATTTTGTCTGCTACCATAAACGCAGAGTAAAAGCCTACGCCAAATTGGCCGATAATATCCACATCGTCTGCCGTGTTGTCGCGCTTAAAGTCAAGAGAGCCGGATTTTGCAATAGTGCCGAGATTGTCGTCAAGCTCCTCACGCGTCATTCCGCAGCCGTTGTCTGAAACTGTCAGCGTGCGTGCGTCCTTGTCTGCCTCTATAAATATCGCGTAGTCAGCGCGCGTGAGGCTTACAGTGCTGTCGGTTAACGAGCGAAAGTAAAGCTTGTCTATAGCATCGCTGGCGTTTGATATAAGCTCACGCAAGAAAATCTCCTTGTGAGTGTATATAGAGTTAATCATCATGTCAAGCAACTTTTTCGATTCTGTCTTAAATGCCTTCTTTTTCATATCCTTATTCTCCCAATATTTCTATATAATCCCATATAGTTTTTATGATTATATCATTATAATAATATAGAGTCAAGAGTAATTTGTGAACTTTTTAAACAAACCCGGCGCGTATTTTGTCGGTAGTTTGGTTAATTTGCCAATTTTAAAAAAATCCAAAAAAACTTTAAAAAAGGTATTGACAATTGAGGGGTGATGTAGTATAATAGACGAGCTGGCCTAAAGAGAGGCTATGCAAATTGATCATTGAAAATTGAACAACACGAACTTTGAGCACTGAAAAGTGCGAAAGATCTCGTTAAAACACTTTGAAAGAAAAAATAACTCAAAAAGTAAGAAGAAGCTAGAGAATAGCTCTAAAGAA
>JAZRFH010000066.1:0-7394 GCA_045661245.1 Eubacteriales bacterium
CATATCGTATCAGCATAGCATTTTATTGAGTTATCTGATGCAAAAACCCCGCTCGATGCAGTATTAATAAGTGATTTTTTAGCCCATAAATCTCTTTTGCCGTAATCGGTAATACATGACTTGTGTGTATTTAAATAACTATCAAAATCCGCAAGACACATAAACGGGTCAGCTATTCCGTCTGTAAAACCAATCAGATAATCTGCAATATGAGAGAAATCCTCACCGCCAATTTTCGAGTATAATCTGTCAACAGTTGCTTTTAAAATAGGTGAAGACTGATAATACTTATGTGATGCATACCCGCCTCTATATAACTCGTCAACCTCTCTTGAATTCATACCGAAGATATAAATATTATCCTTGCCTACCGCATCGGCGATTTCTACGTTAGCGCCATCAAGTGTACCAAGCGTAAGCGCCCCGTTCATCATAAGCTTCATACACCCTGTACCGCTGGCTTCCTTACCAGCCAGAGAAATCTGCTCTGAAATATCACCTGAAGGTATTAGCACCTCGGCAAGTGACACATTATAATCTTCCATAAAAACTACCTTAAGCCTATCTCTTGTAATCGGGTTAGATTCAAGCTCTTTTGACAAAAACCAAATCAATTTAATAATTCTTTTTGCCATAACGTAGCTAGGTGCAGCCTTACAACCGAAAATAAAGGTCTGACTTGGCATATCCGAATTAGGATTATCACAAAGCTCATTATAAAGAGCTATAATTTTCAGAACGTTCAAAAGCTGTCTTTTATACTCATGCATTCGTTTTATCTGAATGTCAAAAATGGACTCAGGGTCAATCCTTTTACCTGTTTTGTTAAATGCATAGTAAGCGAACGACTCCTTATTGTAATGCTTGATTGAATTGATTTTTGAAAGAACCGCACCGTCCTCGGTATATTGCTTTAGCTTTGAAAGCTCGCTTGGGTTTTCACGGAAATTACCACCGATAAGCTCTTCACAAAAGCTACTAAGTGCAGGATTTGAGTAATTTAACCAGCGCCTATGAACAACACCGTTCGTTACGTTTGTAAATTTCCAAGGGGTCATTTTATAAAAATCGTGAAATATTGTTCGTTTTAAAATGTCTGAATGAAGCTTTGATACGCCATTAACCGTATGGGAGCCCACAACTGAGAGATTGGCCATACGTACCTGATTATAAGCAAGAATAGACATCCGGGAAATTCTATCCCAATCTCCCGGATATAAATTCCATAAATCAGCAGTAAATCTTCTGTTTATCTCCTCTATAATCATATAAATTCTCGGAAGCTTTACTGAGAATAAATCTACCCTCCATGCTTCAAGCGCTTCGGGAAGGACGGTATGATTGGTATATGAAACTGTTTTAACCACAACTGCCCACGCATCGTCCCAAGAATAAGCGTAAATGTCCATAAGTATTCGCATAAGCTCGGGTATAGCAAGAGAGGGGTGTGTATCATTGATATGAATAGATATTTTATTTTCAAAACCGTCAAGTGAGCCGTAATCTGCAAGATAATCTGCAATTATACTTTGAATTGATGCACTTACAAGAAAATACTGCTGTGACAGTCTTAAAAGCTTACCCTCGTCATAGTTATCAGCAGGATAAAGCTGCTTTGTAAGCTCATATGCAATGCCGCCCTTCTCTAGATTAAGAACGTACCTGCCAAATGAACTGTCACGGTTAACGGCGCTGTCACACGGCTTGGCCATCCATAGCCTTATTGTATTAACAGCATTAGTTTGTGTGCCCGGAATTAAAAGGTCGTACGGTACTGCACGTACCTCGTCATAATCACGGTTAATATACTCTGCTCTGCCGTTTTTAAAGCACTCTTCAATACTGCCGCCGAATCTGATATTTACTGCTCTTTCGGGATGCGGTACTAACCAAACACCGCCCTTACTAAGCCACTCGTCAGACAGCTCAACCTGCTCACCGTCTACAATTCTCTGCTTAAATAAACCGTTTTCATAAAGCAAAGAGTACCCGTTAGCTACGTAATCCATAGCAGTTAATGAATCCATAAAGCATGCCGCTAGACGTCCAAGTCCACCGTTACCGAGCCCCGGGTCAACCTCATACTGATAAATTGATTCAAACGACGTACCGTAGCTTTCGAGAATACGGGATAGCTTATCATATATTCCAAGGTTCATGGAAGTATTCTTCAGCGCTCTGCCAACGAGAAACTCCATACATAAATAGCATACCTTTTTAGCACCAACGGCTTTAATTCTTTTTTTAAAATCACCTCTGTATTCCAGCATAATATCCTTTATAGCACCTACTGTGGCGTTATACAGTTGCTCGTTCGATGCGGTGCTCGGGTTAATTATGCCTTTATTTAAGAGCTTGCCCTCTATTCTCTCGCGAAGCTCGTCTTCGGTAATTTTTGTTCTGTCGCCATTAATTGAATTTATTGATTCCTTGTTTATCATTTTTTATCCTTATAATATCAAATCTTCATAAATACGTATATAATCCAGAGCAGACCTATGCCAAGAGAAATCTGCGTTAATAGCTCTCTTACGCAATGAATGCCAACTTTGTTCATCTCTATAAACTTCACATGCTCGCTTTACTGTATATAAAAGCTCATGTGCATTGTAATTATCAAATCTAAACCCGAGTGAACAATCATTACCATAAGGTATAATGGTATCTGCAAGCCCGCCTACAGACCTTACTATAGGTACAGTACCGTAAGAGCATGCAATCATTTGTGATAGCCCGCACGGCTCAAACTTTGAAGGCATAAGAAGCATATCCGCAGATGCATAAAGCCTCTTAGACAATTTACGGTCAAATTTAATCAATGCCCTAAGGTTAGAGTGCCTTCCTTCAAGGGATTTTAGAGCGTTTTCATAATGAGTGTCTCCAGTACCCAATACGACCAAATTCAAGTTAAGGGATAGCAATTCGTCAATTATTCCAAGAAGCAAATCTAAGCCCTTTTGCTCGGTCAACCTGGATATCATAACCAAGAGCGGCTTATCAGTGTCATTATTAAGGGAAAGTTGACTAAGCATTAAATTCTTATTCTTCAGCTTGCCGCTTCTTACGGTGCGCTTGGTATATTTGCAGTCAATATCGCCGCCGATTTCGGGTGAAAAATAAGAATAATCTATGCCATTTATTATTCCTACAAGCTTATCCGATACCGACTTAACTATATTTGATAGTCCGAAAGCAAAATATTCATGCTGTAATTCACATGCATAATTCGGACTGACTGTTGTTACCTTATCAGACAAAACCATAGCTGCCTTCATAAGATTGATACAACCGTCATAGCACATAAGTCCTAAGTATTCATTCCCCAATCCAAAAACATCACCAAGTATATATGGGTCAAACTTACCTTGAAACTCAATGTTATGAATAGTAAATACTGTTTTTACATTTAAATTCGGATATTGAGTCTTAAGATATATAATCGACGGTGCACCCTGCCAATCATTTGCATGCAAAATATCAGGAGTAAACCCGTCAATTTTAACAAACTCAGCGACGGCCTTACCAAAAAATGCAAAACGCTCTGCATCATCGTACTCACCGTAAAGATTATCTCTTCCAAAGTAATAATGATTCTCAACAAAGTAATAAGTAACGCCTTTAAACTCAATCTTATATATATCAGCTCCGCATTTACGCCATCCAAGCATAAACTCAATTGTTAAAGCCTTTGTCATATTCACTTTATACTCGTCTTTTATCCCTTTATACAGCGGCAGAATACATTCAACCTCAATCTCACCCTTAGCTGACCCTACAGCGAAAGGCAAAGCGCCGAGTACATCGCCAAGCCCCCCGCTTTGTGCAAATGGTGCAGCCTCGCTTGTTACGTAAAGTATTTTCAATTAATTATCCTCTTTAAAATCTTAAATTTTTCTGTTTTTTTGAATGTAAAACGGCATATTTTCGTTACCGGATAAGGTTACTCCCTCTGTAATAAACACGTTTTTATCCGTAACTACACAGTTCACATTCGCCCCTTTTGCAACGTAAGTCCCGCTGAAAAGCACTGAATTTTTTACTACTGCGCCACGCTCAACGTGCACATTTCTGAAAAGCACCGAATTTATGACTGTTCCCTCAATTACGCATTCGTCGGCTATCATTGACGACTCAACCTTTGCACCGTTCTTGTAAATAACAGGGGCAGAATTATGCACCCTTGTGAAAATTGGGAACTCTTTTTTATTCAGCAAGCTTTTTCTCGCATCGTTATCATTTGCAAGACGCATTGAATTTCTGTAATAATCGAGAAAGCTTGATACAGTCGCAACGTACCCTGAGTAGCAATAAGTTCGGTAATTCTCTGTATTATAATTTTGCATAATTATATTTGTAAGACTGTATTGCTTGTGTGAAACAGAGGAATCTATTAGCTTTCTTAAATAAACAGTGCTTATTACGTAAAAATTAAGTGATAGCTCAGGATTAGATTCACAGTATTCACTTGACATCGATATGTCAACTATCTTACCGTTATCACTGCGTATCATCATTCTGCTATGCTTAGATGTAAAATCACGCTCAGGTTTTACTGTAACCGCAGTTATTTTAGCACCTGTAGCTATATGAGTTTTAATAACATCATTAACGTCAATGTTTAAAACGCTGTCTGAATCCATTAAAACTACATAATCTTCCTTAAACTCGTCAATATATTCCTTCATATTGATAAGCGCTTCCATATGTGTAGTGAACATCCTTGTGTTTACATTTCGCGCTGTCTGATATGGAGAAATTATATTTATTCCGCCCGAGCGTCGAGCCAGGTCCCAATCCTTACCGCTACCTATATGCTCAAGGAGTGAGCGGTAATTATAGTTAGATACGATATTAATATTCGAAATGTTAGCATTAACTAAATTGGATAAACAAAAATCAATAAGCCTGTATCTGCATGCAAAAGGAATTGCCGATACGGTTCTGTCATTGGTAAGCCTTGAAAGCGTATTGTCGTTAAGGCTTGAAAAAATTATGCCTGCCGAACTATAAACCATATATTACCTATCCTTATAATTTTATTTTTTAATGACATGCTTAGGAACAACCGTAATATCAGATTTATCTGCTGACTTATTTCCAACAGTCACTCCGTCGATAACTGCGTTTGAATCAATAATTGAATAATAAACTGCACTGCCCGATTTAACCGTTACATCGTCCATAATAACCGAGTTATATACACATGCACCCTTTTCAATTACAACACCACCTGAAAGCACCGAGTTTACCACTGCACCGTCTATAATACAACCTTCTGAAATCAAAGAATTGCTTATCTGTGCTGAAACGCCTACATACTGAGGCGGTCGAGCCATGTTTCTTGAGAAGATTCTGAAGGATTTGTCGGTCATACTCAGTATCGGATTATCGCCTAGAAGGTCCATATTTGCCTGCCACAGCGAGGATATTGTACCTACGTCCTTCCAGTAACCGTCAAACTTATATGCATATATTTTCTCACCGTTACGGAGTAAATTAGGTATAATATTTTTACCAAAATCATTTGAAGAGCTCTCGTCAGCCTCGTCTGCTTCGAGATATTCAAGAAGCACGTCTGTATTAAATATATAAATACCCATTGATGCCTGATTGTTTTTCGGTACCGTAGGCTTTTCCTCAAATTCATAAATTGAGCCGTCAGAGAGCGTATTACATATTCCAAAGCGAGAAGCCTCGTCAAGTGGCACTGTAATTGTAGCAACAGTACATACGGCCCCTGTGCTCTTGTGCTCCTCCAGCATTAAGGAATAATCCATTCGGTATATGTGGTCACCGGATAAAATTAAAACATAATCAGGTGAATACTGCTTGATATAGTTTATGTTTTGGAAAATAGCATTTGCAGTACCCTTGTACCAATCAGAGCCCCCGGCACCTTGATATGGCGGCAGAATTGTTAAACCGCCGCGTACTCTATCTAAATCCCAAGGCTCGCCGTTGCCTATATACTCGTTAAGTGCAAGCGGTTGATATTGAGTAAGTACACCTACTGTATCAATACCTGAATTTATACAGTTTGAAAGCGGAAAATCAATTATTCTGTACTTTCCGCCAAAAATCACCGCGGGCTTAGCGGTTAGCGCTGTCAGGTCATACAACCTAGAGCCCTGACCGCCTGCCAATAGCATTGCTATGCATTCTTTTTTACTAAGCATAATCTACTCCTTTTATTTTTACGGTTTTAGTACAATTGCTTTCCTCTATAATAACACCTGAAAGCCTGTCAAGACATAACGTTACGTAATAGTCTTCACCGACCTTCTCTGTAATAATTTCATTCGGGAGCTGTGTCCACTCACTCTCGAAAAGCTTAATTATTTTCTTGCATTTTTTTACCGGGAGACGTAATTCCTGGACTGAGCCTGAGAAATTTATAACCGAAATAACTGAAGACCCGTCTATCCCGATACGCCTATAAGCAACAATGTTCCTTTCACTTTCGTCAGCGAATATCCACTCAAATCCAATCGGTGTAAAATCTTGCTCCCAAAGCTCCTTACGCATAAGGTAAAAATGGTTTAATGACCTTACGTATTCACTCATTTGCCGATGCTTAGGATAATCAAGCATAAACCACTCAAGCTCCGAGGAATAATCCCATTCTCTCCATTGTGCGTACTCAGTACCCATAAATAGCAGCTTTTTTCCGGGATAGGTCATAAAAAGCATAAGAGCTGCACGCATACATTTGAACTTGTCCTCATATTCTCCATACATTTTATCAATGAAGGAGCGCTTACCGTGCACCACCTCATCGTGAGATATGGGCAAGCAGTAATTTTCGGAAAAAGCATACATAATAGGAAAGTTAAGTGCCTTATGATTATACCTTCGATACATAGGGTCTGTGCTCAGATACTCATAAAAATCATTGGCAAATCCCATATTCCATTTCATATTAAAACCAAGGCCGCCGTCTGATACCGGAGTAGTGATTTTGCCAAGCGAACCTGATTCCTCAGCTATCATTAAAACGTCAGCAAATTCAGAAAATATCGCTGTATTAAGCTTTTTAAGAAAGGCTACAGCTTCAAGATTTATATTTCCACCCTGAGAGTTTGGTACCCATTCCCCCTCGTCTCTGTCATAATCAAGATAAAGCATTGATGCAACGGCATCGACGCGCAACCCGTCAATATGAAACTCACGTAAATAATACAATGCGTTTGAAATGAGAAAAGACTGCACCTCTTGCCGGCCGAGGTCGAAAAATCTCGTTCCCCATGTGCGTGACTCCTGCCTATCCTTGCCCTGATATTCATATAAGGGAGAACCGTCAAACTCAAAAAGCCCCCACTCGTCCTTTGGAAAATGTGCGGGAACCCAATCAAGAATAACGCCGATGCCGCACCGGTGCATCTTGTCGACAAAGT
>JAZRFH010000067.1:0-1567 GCA_045661245.1 Eubacteriales bacterium
CTCAAATGGTCAAAAAATTCGGGATAGCTCTTTGAGACCGCTTCCGCTCCGTCTATCTCACCGCCTACCGCGGTAAGAAGTACGGAAAGTGCCATTACTATTCTGTGGTCATTATGTCCCGAAAGAAGCTCGCTCGGCCCGTGGAAGCCGGACGGCTCTATTATTACCGAATTTTCGTTTACCGTAACCGAGGTGCCGAATTTACGAAGCTCCTCCGCCATTACCTCTGCTCTGTCGCTCTCCTTGATTTTGAGCCTTTTTGTGCCGGTAAAGACACCGCCGCACCTTGCCGCTGCAATAGCAAAAAGCACAGGTCCAAGGTCAGGGCAGTCGCCTATATTCACCGTAGGTACGCCGCCCGATAAAAGCTCAAAGAAACGCCTGTATATTCTGTCGCCCTGAATAGAATCCTCACGCAGTCCCTCAATTTCCACCTCACCCTCAAAGAGTGTAAGCGCCTCTGGAAATGCAGTGCCCGACCAATCTCCCTCAACGGTCAGATTTTGCGCCTTGTAGGTCTGGTTTCCCTTTATATAAATGGTGTAGTCGTCCTCCCACTCGGCATATATGCCAAACTGCTTTATGGCGTCAAGCGTCAATTCTATGTAAGAGCGGCTTTCTATCGGCGGTGTGATTTTTATTCTGCTGTCCTTTTTAAGTAGGGGCAGTGCAAACAAAAGGCCCGATATAAATTGGCTTGATATATTTCCGGGTACAGAAAATTCTCCGCCGTGCAGCGGTCCCTTTACAGTAATGCTCTCGCCGTCCTTTATAAATACGAGGCCTCGTTCGGCACATATTTTTTCATACACGTGCATAGGCCTTTGCATAAGCCCTGCCTTGCCGCGCAGCATAGTCGTCTTGCCCGATAAGAGGGCAATCGGTATAAGGAATCTCAGTGTACTGCCGCTCTCACCGCAAAAAAGTGCGCTCCTCGGCACGACGGTGCGTGCATCTATACCCGTAACCGTAATGCCGTCGCCCACACGCTCGGTGCGTGCACCGAGTGCCTCTAAGGAGAGCAGTGTTGCGCGCACGTCCTCACAGTCCGAGATGCCCGAAATTTTTGATACTCCGTCAGCAAGCGCGGCACATATAAGCAGCCTGTGCGCTACTGATTTTGAGGGCGGTGCCGTTATTTTACCCTTGGCACGCCCGGGTTTTATTTCTACCTTCATATAGCTTTACTCTTGTCAGATTTTTTCTTTTATAAGTGTGTCAATTGCGGTAATATAGCCTTGTATACCCTCGCCCGATACGGTCTTGATTACAGCCTCTCTTATATAGCTTACCTGTCTGTAAGCCTCGCGCTCCTCAAGCCTTGATATATGTACCTCAACCGTCGGCAGGCTTGTAGCCTTAACCGCGTCAAGAATAGCAATGCTCGTGTGCGTATACGCCCCGGGGTTTATAACGATGCCGTCTGCACCCTCAAAATACGCCTCCTGTATCTTGTCTACTAGGTCGCCCTCGTGGTTTGACTGGTAAAATACAGGCTCAATTCCAAGCTCTTTGCAGTGCTTGCTTATCAAGTCTACAAGCTCGGCATAGGTAGCCTTGCCGTAGT
>JAZRFH010000068.1:0-9529 GCA_045661245.1 Eubacteriales bacterium
CTCGCTGATTCGCCCCGAGGCAACCGGCTTCGGTGCTGTTTATTACGCTTCTTATATGCTCGCCGATTACGGTGAGGATATCAAGGGAAAGACCTTTGCTATCTCCGGCTTCGGCAACGTTGCTTGGGGTACTGTTAAGAAGATTACCGAGCTTGGCGGTAAGGTAGTTACTATTTCCGGTCCCGACGGCTATATCTACGACCCGGACGGAATCTCTACAGACGAGAAGATTGCCTATATGCTTGAGATGCGTGCGTCCTGCAGAAATAAGGTACAGGATTATGCAGATAAGTTTGGCGTACAGTTCTTCCCGGGTGAGAAGCCTTGGGGCGTGAAGGCAGACATTCTTATGCCCTGCGCAACTCAGAACGAGGTTGGTATAAAAGAGGCTGAGGCTATGGTTGCCAACGGTCTTAAGTACTACGTTGAGGTTTCCAATATGCCCACCACCAACGAGGCTATTGCATACCTTAAGGCCAACGGCGTAATTATAGCTCCCTCTAAGGCAGTAAATGCCGGCGGTGTTGCAGTTTCCGGTCTTGAAATGTCCCAGAACTCGATGCGTTATTCCTGGAGCGCAGAAGAGGTAGATGCAAAGCTCTACACCATAATGAAAAACATATTCGAAAATTCAGTAAAGGCAGCCAACCGCTACGGTCTTGGTGATGACCTTGTTGCCGGTGCTAACATAGCCGGATTTATTAAGGTAGCCGACGCGATGTTAGCGCAGGGTGCAGTCTGATTTTTGGTAAAAAAGCTCCGTTTTTGACCAAAGCTCGCCGTAGGCTTCTACGGCTTCGGGTCAAAGAACGGAGTTTTTTACTCAAAAATCCCTACGCTGACGGAGCTTTATTTTTGCATAGCAACACCTCGACGTAGGTTTCTACGCCCGTCGGTACAAAGAACGGAGTTTTTTACTCAAAAATCCCTACGCTGACGGAGCTTTTGGTCTAACTTCTTGTGATACAGTGCGCACCGAGATATTAAACAAATCTCTTATCTTGACATGTTATCTTGCGTATGATATAATTAAGGCAACTATTTAATATTGGAGCTTTGTATGTTAATTATTTGTTGGATTTTTAATTTAGTAGCCGTTGTTGCATACGTTCTGGGCATTGTATTTACGGTTACGGCGCCGGATTTCAGCTTTTTTAATTTGCTTATCGTGCTCGCGATACTGTCGCTTATAGATTATCTGATACTATCGGTCATATCATACATAGCGCTTGGTGAGTCGGTATATGCGGGGATTTTTGATATGGAGAGCGGCTGTCTAGGCTTTGTTATTTCAATAGTAATGTCGATTTTAACCTCGCCCATTATGGTTCTTATCTGTCTTTTCCTGCATTTCAAGATTACCCTACAGGTTGCGGACGAATGTTAAAAACCTAAAGGCTTAACAAAGCTAAGAAATTAAAACAGAAAAATATAAATAAAAACTGCCTACCGCGGATTTTCCAAAATCGGATTTTCCGTAGTAAGCAGTTTTCTTTTTGTATTTTTGTGTTTTACACTGCGTTTATATTTTTACCAATATCTGTTCCAGTCGGGCTTAAGGTATCTTGTGAGTGCCTCAAGGTAGAAGTAGTCACCGTATACTGCGCATTCGTCAAAGCCGTAGCCTTGGGGCAGGGCGTGCGAAACGTGGTGTATAAAGCCGTCAAACTCCTTGCCAATGTCGGTAGTGCATTTGTCAATTGTAGCCTCAAGCAGCTGTGCCGCGGCACTCTCAAATACGGTCTTATCAGTGTCACCCTCGGGTAAAAGTGATGCCATCTCTCTCATACCGCAGGCAGATACGCAGGCGGCAGACGCATCTCTATAGTTATCCTCTGTAACGAAATCGTAATCCCAACACGGAATCATATCGGGCGGCAGGTGGTTAAGCATAAAGTAGCACACACCCTTATGTACGTCACGTAAAAATTCCTCACCCGTGTACGAATATGCAAGTGCGAAGCCATAAACTCCCCAGCTGTGACCGCGTGACCAGCAGGAGTCGTTACTGTGGCCCTGGAAGGTCAGACCTCTTACGGGTGCACAGGTTTCAGGGTCAAATTGATAATGGTGGAATGACGAGCCGTCAGCACGTATAAGCAGCTGCTCGGTTGTTCTGTTATGGTCAAGACCTGCGCGGTAATAGTCCTCATTGCCAGTTTCCTTAGCAGCCCAGAATAATAGGGGCGCATTCATAAGAGAGTCCATCATAGTACGGCATCCTGTTCCGTTTGCCCAGCTGGTATGGCTCCTTATGATAAACTTGCCTTTTTTCGAATAGTTTGGCTCATAAAGATAAGCTGCTGCGTCAAGCGCGAGCTTACGTGCATACTCGGAGCCGGTTATCTTATACGCCGCAAGCGCAGACGGTATAAAGGTAAAGCCGACGTCGTGGTCGTCACAGCCGATTTTCTTGTCAAATCTTTCTCTGAAGCTCTTAAGCTGGTACTCAGCACAATCGCGGAAATACTTATCTCCGGTTATTTCATACGCCAGCCAGTTGCAGCCGGAGTACATGCCGTGCTGCCAGTCATTGTTGGGGCCCATAGTGTAAAGGTAGTCCTTTGAACACATAAAAGGATATCCGTCAAGGCCGTATTTCTCATTTCTGCGTCTAAGCTTATCGGTTGCTACCTCGGCAGCATGCTCAAGCTTTGACTTGCTGATAGCGGGTACCGTGTTAAATTTTTCACTGTTATTCAGTAGAATTTTTTCTGTAATCATTACCTGCTCCGTTTATTCAGTTGTGTAATTATCGAAGTAGCCCTGTATAAATACTATAGGTGTGCCCTTGTCACCCGAGCCTGAGGTAAGGTCGCAAAGCGAGCCTATAAGGTCGGTAAGCTGCCTCGGCGTTGTGCCCTCGCTTGCCATATTACCTACAAGGTCAGCGTCCTTTTTGAGAATTTCACTCTTTATAGCCTCGCGCAGCTCGTCGCCGTTAAGGCTTGCAAAGTCATTGTCTGCAAGATATTTAAGCTTAAGCTCGTTGGGTGTGCCCTCAAGCCCCTTGGTATAAGCGGGGGAAACCACCGGGTCTGCAAGCTCCCAGATTTTGCCCACTGGGTCCTTAAATGCGCCGTCACCGTAAACCATTACCTCAACGCGCTTGCCGGTTTTCTCGTATATCTTCTTCTGTATTTTGTCAACTACAGGCTGGCACTCACGGGGGAAGAGCTTAACCTCGTCCTCTGTAGCCTTGTTTGAGCCAAGCAGACCGTAATTTTCATTATATCCGCTATTGCCTATGGGAGAGGTCAGTATCTCGTCAAGGCCAAGCACAATCTCAGCTCCTGCCGCACGCAAAAGTCGCTTTGAACGCGCACGTGTGTGAATATCGCAGGTAAGCACGCGCCTTGTATAATTTAACACGGCACGGGGGTCGTTAGCAAATATAACCTCGCACTCAGCGCCCTCCGCAAGAATCAGCTTTTCATAATAGTCTACGTAATCAATGCCTGTAAAGCGGTGTTTTTCATATCCGAAGAGCTCACGGTAGGTCTTAAGGTCAAGTACGTCGCGATAGGGGTCAACGCCCTTCTCGTCAAGCATATCAAGGCTTATAAGGTGGTTGCCAACCTCGTCTGAGGGGTATGAGAGCATAAGCACTATTTTCTTAGCGCCCCTTGCAATACCGCGCAGGCAAATTGCAAATCGGTTACGTGAAAGTATGGGTAAAATAACTCCAACGGTTTCACCGCCGAGCTTAGCCTTAACGTCCTTTGCAATGTCGTCAACGCTCGCATAATTTCCCTGTGCGCGCGCCACGATAGCCTCGGTCATAGCGATAATATCTCTATCGCGTATCTCAAAGCCCTCGACTTTTGCTGCCTCAAGCACAGAGTCGGTAACTATCTCTACGATATTGTCACCGCTGCGTATAATCGGTGCGCGTACTCCGCGCGATACTGTACCTACCATTCTACTCATAAATGTATTTCTCCTTGCCCTTATTCAGGGCTAAAATTACTTACGCTTTAGTATAGCATAAAAATTATCGGTTGTAAATATTTTAAAGTAACAAATTTTAACTTTTTTGTGCGGAACGTAAAAATATAAAAAGGAATTGACCTTTATCAGCACAAGTCAACTCCCCTTTAGTATTAAAAAACTCAGTTTGTTTTATCAGCAATGTAATTGCATACGTCGCCAACCGTTTCAAATTTAACGAATTCTGTGAATTTAAAGCCGAATGCGTCCTCTATCTCCATCGACATCATAATAAGCGCAAGCGAGTCAAAGCCAAGGTCGCCGATAAGCGTTGTGCTCTCGCTAACGGCGGAAATATCGGTTTCGGGTAAAACTCTTGCAATAACGTCCTTAAGTTTATCGAGCATAATATATCTCCTTAGAGTAATTGTTTTCTGTAGGCTCTGCGCCTTTTGTGAAGCCTTGAATCAAAGTGCTTCCACTGTGAAATAACGGCAGTGTTGGTTGAAAGGTTAAGGTTGGTTTCGCATTTCTCAACCCCGCCCTCAAAAAGCATATCCGTAAGGCAGTTTAAAATCACTGCGTTGATACCCGTGTTCTGATATTCGGGTAATACTGCTATAAGACCGAGGTCTATGGTTTTTGGCCGCCTTACGGCAGAGATAAGCTTTATTGCGCTTATAGGGTTTATTTTCCCCTTTGGCTTAACTGCTCCTCTGATAGACGGAAAGCAAAGGCCGAACGCCACCACGTTTTCGTCCTTGTCGCAGACAATGATAAGATATTTTTTGTTTATGATAAGCATAAACTGCGCGATAAGCTCGTCCTGCATCTCTTTTGAGATAGGCGCTGTGCCGTACAGCTTTGCGTAGCACCTGTCAAGACACTCAAAAAAGCCGTCGCGGTATTTTTTTATGTAAGTGCGCTTGGACATATCGGTGCTTGCAATATAGAGGCCGTTAAGCTCAAGCGTGCGCTCTGCCACGCGCCTTAGCATCTCGTTGCGCTCCTTTGGGGCGCGTAGCTCAAATTCTACCCACTCCGCGTCGGGCACAAGACCCGTGCTCAGTAAAAGCTCCTCGTAATACCCGTAGCTATACTGCTCCTCAAAGGTAGCTTCCTCGTCAAAGCCGAATACCAAAAGCCCCTCGCGGTCAAGGTCAGAGTAGCCGAGCGGACCTACAAGCTCTGTCATGCCGTTTTGCTTACCCCACTCCTCAACTGCACTTATAAGTTCGCGCGCTACCTCTTTGTCGTCGATAGCATCAAAGCGCGTAAACCTTACCTCGCGTGTGCCGTGTAGATTGTTGTAATCGTCTTGAATAATGCCTTGTATTCTGCCAACCGTTTTTCCGTCGCGCTCGGCAATAAAGAATACCGATTTGCCGCATTCGGGCTTGCCGCCCGCTTTTATAAGCTTTCTTTCGTCTATATAAAGGGGCGGGGTAAAAGAGGTTACACCCTTGTAAAGCCTTAAGGGAAAATCAATAAACCTCTTGGCATCGCGGCGCGACTTTACCTCTCTTACGGTCAGCGCTCCGCATTCTTTATTCAAGCGGCTCGTCCTCCCGTCTTAAAAATGCAATGCCGTAGCCTGCAAGCCACGGGCCGTTGTGTGAGCCGCTGACGGGAGACATAATTACCGACTCGTGGTTGGTTTCTATACCGTAGTTACCCTCGATTTCACGAAGCGTGTTGATAAGAGATGGGCCTGTGTAGATATGGAAGAGCACGTAGTCCTCGGGGGCTCTTTCGCCTAAAAGCTCCTTTGTAATCTCGCACATTCTCATAAGCGCCTTTTTGGGTGTGCGCACGCTCTCAAGCGCAACTATCTCACCCTCTTTGGTGAAATGCACGACGGGGCATATCTTAAGCATCTGACCCATAAAAGCCTTGCCGCCCTTAAGTCTGCCGTTGTAAATAAGGTAATCAAGCTTTGCGTCAACACCGATAAACTCCTGGTGCGCCTTCATCCACTCAATTTCCTTAAGGATTCTGTCGCTCGACATACCCTCTTTAGCCCACTGTGCGGCTTTTATAGCCAAAAGGCCCTCGCCGAATGATGCAATCTTGGTGTCGATAACGTGTATTTTTATCTTGTCCTTGTAGTCCTCTGCAAAAAGGCAAATCTTGTTATAAGTGCCGCCAAGCGCTGAGGACAGTGTGAAAATCATTATCTCGTCGTATCCGTCCTTAATAGCGCTCTCAAAATGGTTGCACAGCTCAAGCGTTGTGGGCATTGCCGTAGAGGGTAAATGATTCTTCGGGTCCTCTATGGTTTCAAGCCTTTCGTAAAACTCAACGGGGTCAAGGTCAAGACCCTCCAGATATTCCTTACCCTCAAAAAGAATATGGATTCTGATAATATCAATTCCAAGCTCGCGGTATCTTTCGGGTGCGTATTCAATGCAGCCCGTTGACGTACACATTACTTTGATTTTAGACATAGCCTTTTCCTCACTTTTCAAAGATTTCTTTATTTTCAGCAATATTTAAAAGCATTCCTGCAGTGTTTACTATAGACATCTCGTTTGCCGCACCGTGCGCCTTAATAACCGGCTTGTATGTGCCGAGAATAATTCCGCCGCCAAGCGAATTGAAGTCGTAAATACCCATAAGGTGGCCGACAAGCTCCATAAGCTCAGGGCGCTCTGTCTTTTTGGAATACTTAACGATGTCGGTTATAATGCGCCTTGCAATACCCTCGGATACCTTCAGCACCTGGTTGCCTGCGAAGCCGTCGCATACAAGCACGTCGCATTTGCCGGAAAGAGCACCCGTGCCTTCAATATTACCTATAAAATTCAGGTCAGATGCTTCGGCAAGCAATGCGTGCGCTTCCTTTACAAGCTTGTTGCCCTTGGTGGGCTCGGCGCCGTTTGAAAGTAAGCCGATTTTAGGGCTTTGCAGTCTATACAGCTTTTGCATAAAATCTCTGCCAAGCCTTGCAAAATGCAAGAGCATCTGCGGTGTGCAGTCTATCGTAGCACCCGTGTCAACAAGGCAGGTAAACGCACCGTTTTCGCTCGGCAAAACTGCCGCGAGTGCAGGGCGCACTCTTTCCTTGCCCGATAAATAACGCATTGAGCCTGCAAGCAGAGCACCTGTGCTTCCCGCACATATAAGGCCCGTTAAATCCTCTCTGTCACGCAGAAGCGAGAGGGATATGCAAAGGGAAGAATTCGGCTTTTCAAACAGTGCCGTTGCGGGTGAATCGTAGTTGGTTATCTCCTCAGGCGCGTCAATTATTTCGACTCTCCCCTCGGGCATACCGAGCGCCGCGCATTCACCCTCCAAATAATCCTTGTCACCTACAAGACAAACGGCAAGGCTCGAGTGCTGCTCCAGCGCCATTTTTGCGCCGCGCACCATCATAGAGGGCCCCTTGTCACTGCCCTTTGTATCAATAACAATAGTGTGTAGCTTTTTCATAAATTTCTCCGTTTTTAGCGGTTTTTGTAAATAATAGTTGTCTTTTTTGTATTATTCAATGGCTAAAAGGTAGTCATAAACCTCTTGACCGCCCTCGTAAACCGTGAGCACGGCGTCGGGGTAAAGCTCTTCAATCCTCTCGGTAATAGCAACTCGGTCCTCGGCATCAACATTCTTACCGACAAAGAGGGTAATTAGCTCGTAATCGTCCATATCAACACTGTCAAGCATAGATAAAACCGCTTCGTTTTTGGTATCCCTTGCGGCAACTATTTGCCCCTCTGAAATAGCTATGTAGTCACCCTTTTTAACTGCAGTGCCGTTAATAGTTACGTCCCTGACGGCACGTGTTACCTCACAGCCTACAACCTCGCCCGCGGCTCTCTTTGCGTTTTCAACAAGCACCCTGACGTCGGTAATGCCGGGGGTTATAACGGACAGTGCACCGTAGCCCTGCATCATATTCTTAGTTGGCACTATATGTACTCTTGCCCCGTTGAACATTTCCGCCGCCTGATTTGCCGCAAGCCATACGTTCTTGTTGTTGGGTAAAACGATTATATCGTCGGCACAGTATTCGTTAAATGCTTTTATAAATTCCTCGGTCGAGGGGTTTGAGGTCTGGCCGCCGTTTATTATATAGGTCGCGCCCATCTCTTTAAAGAGTGCGCTCATGCCCTCACCGCTTGCTACCGCAATCACCGAGAGCTTTTGCTTTTTCTGCGCCTTGGTGCTTTTTGCCGCGTCACCCGTGTGGTCGAGCGACATATTCTCTATTTTAAGCGTCAGAAATTCGCCGAAGAGCTGGCAGTATGAAAGCACCTCTCCGGGATTAAAGGTGTGTACGTGCACCTTTACTATATCGCCGTCTTTGTAAGCAACTATACTGTCACCGCCCATTTCGGTAAGCTTATCTATGAGCGGATTTATGTCAAACGAGTCGGGGTCAACCTTAGCACTTGTCAGCCTTAAGAGAAACTCGGTGCAATATCCGAACTCCAAAACACTGTCCCTTGTAAAGCGGTCAATATCAAGCTTTGGCTTTTCTTCTTTATTAAATACCGTCGGCACAGACGTGTCAAGCTCACCCTTAAGAGAAAGATACATTCCTCTTGCTATCGCAAGATATCCCGCACCGCCCGAATCTACAACGTCAGCCTCGCTCAGCACTGGCAGAATATCCTTTGTTCTTGCAAGCGAGCGCGTAGCCTCTTCTGTGTGATAGCGGTAAAAATCCTCTATCTCAGACTCGCTGTCAATTCTGTCCGACGCATACTCGCACGCCTCGCGGAAAACCGTAAGCATCGTACCCTCAGTGGGGTTTCTTACAGCGGAGTAGGATTTTTTAATTCCGAGCATATAAGCATCTGCAAGATCGCGCGCAGAAAAGCTCTCCTTATCGCAAAGCCCGTCCTTTATGCCTGCAAACATCTGCGAAAGAATAACGCCCGAGTTACCCCTTGCACCAAGTAAAACTCCCCTTGCAAAGGAGGAGATAACCGAGCCTGCATTGTCACCGTCTGCCTTACTAAGCTCGGATAGCCCCCCTTCAAGGGTCATAGTCATATTCGTTCCCGTATCACCGTCAGGCACGGGGAAGACGTTTAAATTATTTATTTCGGCAGAGCTTGCGCGCAGGTTTTCGGTAGCGCCTATAAGCATTGCCGTAAGTGTTTTGCTATCAAGAATTTTCATATGTACTCTTTATATCCTTAAATATTTAGGTATAATACTTACCAAGTGATAATTATAACACAAGCGTAGAGAATAATCAACTTTTTTCGGCAATTTTTAATAATTTTCACTATTTTATTCGCGCGTAATAAAAAACAAATTATGCATATCGTTCAAAATACATTAATTTGTAAAATAACTCTTGACTTTATCACTTTAGCGTGGTAAACTGTTAAAGTAATATTGCTCTTGAGAGGAAATTATTGTGAACATCGGTAATGATAGACTTGACTCGCTTTTTGAAGCAGTTCTCAAATTAAGAACTAAGGAAGAATGTAAAAGCTTCTTTGAGGATATCTGCACTATAAAGGAGATGCAGGACCTCTCGCAAAGGCTTGAGGTCGCGGTAATGCTCGTTGAGGGCACCAGCTATCAGGAGATATCAAGAATAACGGGTGCAAGCACCGCAACAATAAGCCGTGTCAGCCGTGCG
>JAZRFH010000069.1:0-10586 GCA_045661245.1 Eubacteriales bacterium
ATGGCGCTCATCAGCGGTATTACGGATAAGGTTATTCCCGACGATTTGATAGCCTTCGGTGAGATCGGACTGTCGGGTGAGGTCAGGGCAGTTTCTCATATAGATTACAGGGTAAAAGAGGCTGTAAGACTCGGATTTACTAAAATAATTCTGCCTAAAAAGTGCGTTTCTCAATCATTAAACGTACCGGAAAACGTTAAGCTTGTAGGGGTGGAAAATATATACGAGGTTCTTCCCCACATGCTCGCAAAGGGTGATTTCTGATTACAAATTGAATAAATATGCAAGAACACGACTATGCTTTGTTAATTTTTTACAAATCACTGTCGTGTTTTTCTACATTATAACACAGAAAAAGTAGACAAAAAATATTGAAATAATATGCGCTTTATTGTATAATAAGTATAAGATATTTATGTGTTACTTATCGCACGAGATGTCGAAATAGCAATTTAAGGAGATTTTCTAAAATGGAAAAGGTTTACACGAAAAGTATTCGTAACGTTGCCCTCCTCGGACACAGTGGGGGCGGAAAGACTTCGCTTGCTGAGTCAATGCTTTATATTTCGAGAGTTACTGACAGGCTCGGTACTGTAGGCGACGGTAATACAGTTTGCGATTACGATCCCGAAGAGATAAAGAGAGGCTACTCCGTTTCTGCGGCTATGGCACCTATGCTTTGGAACGGTACAAAGATAAATATACTTGACACACCCGGATTTTTCGATTTTGAGGGTGAGGTAAGACAGTGCGTTAGAGTTGCCGATGCGGCTATTATCGTTGTTGACGGTAAAGCAGGAGTCGAGGTTGGTACGGAAATAGGCTGGAATCTTGCGACTAAGGCAGGTATTCCTAAGGCATTCTTTATTAACCGTTTCGACGACGGTGAGGCACGCTTCTACAAAGTATTCGGTGCAATACGCGAAAAATACGGACTTAATGTCTGCCCGATACAGATTCCGATTATTGACGGTGACACCGTAATTGGCTTTGCCAACCTCGTTGAGATGTGTGTTTATACCTTTGAAAAATCGACGGGTGAATACATAAAATCCTCTATTCCCGATAAGTTCAAGGACGTATGCAACGAGTATCACGCCATATTGCTTGAGGCTATTGCGCAGACCTCTGACGAGCTAATGGATAAATTCTTTAACGAGGAGCCAATATCGCGCGAAGAAGCTCTTGAGGCTATTCACGAGGGTATTATTACCGGTGATATCGTTCCCGTATTCTGCGGCGCGGCTATCAAAAACTGGGGTATTAAAACCTTCCTTGATACTATAGCAGAGTCCTTCCCAAGACCTACTGCAAGAAAGGTAGAGAAGCTTGTTGACGAAGACGGTAACATCTCAGACGTAGCTATAGATATGGATGCTGCAGATACTTCACTCTTTGTATTTAAGACGGTTGCTGACCCGTTTGTCGGTAAAATGTCATTCTTTAAGGTAATGAGCGGAACGCTTAAGAAGGATGCTGTTCTTAAAAACACAACAACGGGCGCGCAGGAAAAGCTCAATAAGATATTCTTCTTAAGAGGTAAAAAGCAGATAGACATTGAAGAGCTTTGCTGTGGTGATATTGGCGTTACCGCTAAGCTTTCAAATACAAATACCAACGATACTCTTACAACTCTTACTACCGGAATTAAGTATGCGCCTATTGAGTATCCCCGTCCTTATTACACTATGGCTATCACACCTAAGGCAAAGGGTGATGAGGATAGAATCTCCTCAGGCGTTACAAAGGTACTTGAAGAGGACCTTACCGTTAAATATGAGAATAACTCTGAAACCAAGCAGCTTACTATTTCAGGTCTTGGCGATATTCACCTTGACCTTGTTGTTTCAAAGCTGCGTAACCGCTACGGTGCAAACGTCGAGCTTGCAAAGCCTCGTCTTGCATACCGTGAAACTATTAAAAAGAGTGTAGAGGTTGAAGGTAAGCATAAAAAGCAATCCGGCGGTTCGGGTCAATACGGTCACGTTAAGATTAAGTTCTCCCCGGGAGATGCTGAGGGGCTTACCTTTACCGAAAGCGTATTTGGCGGTGCCGTACCCAAGAATTTCTTCCCGGCAGTAGAGCAGGGACTTCGTGACTGTATGGCTAAGGGTGTGCTTGCAGGTTATCCCGTTGTAAATCTGGCCGCTAACCTTTATGACGGCTCTTATCACGACGTTGACTCGAATGAAATCTCGTTTAAGCTTGCGGCGGCTATTGCATACCGCGAGGGTCTGCCTAAGGCAGGACCTGTAATTCTTGAGCCCGTCGGCTCGCTTAAGGTTTACGTGCCCGATAACTACGTTGGTGACGTTATGGGCGACCTTAATAAGCGTCGCGGCAGAGTTATGGGTATTGAGCCGAGTGAGGAGGGTACACAAATTGTACTTGCTGAGGTGCCTTTTGCAGAAATGACCGATTACGTTATCGCACTGCGTGCGTCTACTCAGGGGCGCGGTAGATTTGATTTTGACTTTATCAGATACGATGAGGTTCCCGCTTCACTGACAGATAAGATTATAGCAGAAGCAAATAATAACGACTAAGCAAAAATTTAAGGGCTGTAGTATTGCAGCCCTTTTTATAATACAAAAGGGTGCTACCGAAGTAACACCCTTTAATTTATTTAGTCAATAGAACCTACGATGTAGGGAGCCATATCAGCTCTCTCAGCGGCAATTCTTTCTGCCTCAGCTTTAGCCTCAGCCTCAGCTTTAGCCTTTTCCTCTGCGAGTGCAGCCTCGCGTGCGGCACGCTCAGCAGCCTCGGTAATTGCGCGGATAGAAAGAGCAAGCTTTCTGTTCTCGTCGTCAATCTCGGTAATCTTAACATCAACTACCTGGCCAACCTCAAGAACATCTGCCGGAGAATTGATTCTCTCACTTGAGATTCTTGAAATGTGAATAAGACCGTCAACATCCTCATACACCTCAGCAAAAGCACCGAAGGGCATAATGGAAACTATCTTTGCAGGAACGATATCGCCTACAGCGAACTTCTGTGTGAACTGATACCAGGTATCCATCTCCTGAGTCTTGTAGCCGAGAGAAATTCTTCTCTTTTCTGTGTCAAGCTCCTTGATAAATACGTCAATTTCCTGACCGATGCTTACAATCTGTGAAGGGTGCTTAATTCTCTTCCAGGAGAGCTCGGTATTATGAACCATACCGTCTACACCGCCGATATCAACAAATGCACCGTAAGGGGTCAGATTCTTTACAGTACCCATAAAGTGCTGACCAACCTCAAGGTTAGCCCAAACTGCATCCTCACGTGCCTTCTTTTCCTCGTTAAGTATAACCTTAATGGAGCCGAGAGCTTTTTTCTTAACGCTGTCAAACTCAAGGAGTCTTACCTTCTGCTCAGTTCCAACGAGAGCTGAGAGGTCGCCGCCCTTAGCAATACCAGTCTGTGAAGCAGGGATAAATACTGTATTGTTAGCGTAAGCAAAGAGAACACCGCCCTTTACCACAGATACAACCTTACCCTCAAGCACGGTGTTGTTATCAAAAGCATCCTTAAGTACTACCCAGCTGTTGTCCTTGTCTACTCTTGTTTTTGAAACGGTTGCAATACCCTTACCATCCTCAACACGAATTACAAATACCTCAATCTCGTCGCCAATCTTAAACATTTCGGATAGCTTAGCGGTGGGGTCATTCGTAATCTGGTCCTTAGTAAGTACACCGGTAAACTTAGCACCAAGGTCAAGCTTGATTTCGTTTTCACCAATTGTAAATACGGTACCAACAACTGTTTCTCCTGTATGTAATGATTTTAGTGAGCCTTCCAGCATTTGAGTAAAGTTTTCTTCCATTCTCTTTAAAACCTCCGTTATTATGCCGTCAGGTGTGGAAGCACCCGCGGTAATACCTGCGCATTTTGCGCTGTCAGGAAAATCAGTTGTTAACTCATCAGGCGATTCAATCCATCGCGTATCGTTGCATAATTCCGAGCACAGGTCATAAAGCTTATGTGTATTTGAGCTTTCACGCCCGCCAATGACGATCATTATATCTGACTTTTTGGCAATTTCGATTGCCTCATTCTGTCGATTTTCAGTGACATTACATATTGTATCAAATATTTTAGTATTTGTATATAGATTTTTTAAAAATTTTTTAATTTTTTGAAATTGTAACAAATTTTGCGTTGTTTGAGCGCATAATATGGGAGTTTTGCCATTAAAATTAATTTTTTTCAGCTCCTCGACTGTAGAAAACAGATATTTTTCACCGTTTGCATAGCTAATTGTGCTAAGCGCCTCTGGGTGATTTGGGTCGCAGTATAACAGGAATACCGTTGTGTTGTCTGTGTTGGCTTCTGCAATTCTGTG
This sequence comes from Eubacteriales bacterium, assembly GCA_045661245.1. GTDB lineage: Bacteria > Bacillota > Clostridia > Oscillospirales > CAG-272 > UBA1740. The sequence continues at coordinate 4,337 of JAZRFH010000069.1, forward strand.
TATCTTTTTAACAAAAGGGCAGGTTGCATCTACGTAGTCAAAGTTTGTGTACTGCTCTTTAAGCTTTTCTAAGATTAAAAGCTCTTCCTTCGTTATCCCGTGAGTACGGACTATAAGAGTTATAGGTGTTTTGCTGTTTGCTTTAACGGTTTTTTCGATATCCTTAAATTCAATTTGCAAAACGCCTTGACTCTCTAGATTTTCGTTATAGAGCCTGTTGTGTATAAGCTTGCCGAGAGTATATATTTTTCTACCCGAGGCTATAGCTTGATTTACCAGGGCGTCGGCGTTTCTGACCCCTGAGCAAAAGCCCGCATGCTTTGATAAGGTTACCTTCAAATCAGCTCTCCTTACCGTCAACGCTATTCAAGTCATATCCGCCGAGAGCGATAATTTCACCGAAAATTTTACGTGTTGCAGCCTCGTATTCCGCGTGTCTGCCGCATGAAATTCCAAGCTCTGAATTCTTAATAGGTTTACCGAAAATTACGTTAATACGTCTGAATAATCTATATTTGTTGTTCTTTGCCTGTAAGAACACGGGTAAAATATCAGCGCCCGAGCGATATGCTATAAGTCCTGTGCCGCTTTTAATTACTGTATCTTGTGGATTTACTCCCGGGTTTCTGTGGCCCTGAGGGAATATTGCAACAAGTCTGCCGTCATTTAAAAGCTCAATTGACTTTCTGATTGCGGCTACGTCACCTCCAGTTCGGTCAAGCTTAACCGCTCCCATCATTTTCAAAAAGGTTCTTACAACGGGAACAGAGAAGAGCTCGGCCTTTGCCAAAAAGCAAATTTGTCTTGGGCAGCTTGCTCCGATTAGGAATACGTCCTTAGCTGCAATATGGTTGGCACAGACGATGTAACCGCCGTCGGCAGGAATGTTTTCAGCTCCGTAAACCTTAATTCTGTTAAATATGCGGATAGGGAAGGCTATAATCATATGCATCCACATATAAAAGGGCTTGCGTTTCTTCGTTTTCTTTTTTACCACGTTTATAATCGCATCAACTGTCTGCTCAAAATTCAAATCCGAGTTGTCGATAAGCACAGCATCCTTTGCTTGCACGCAGGGAGCTATATCGCGCGTTGAGTCGTTCGTATCTCGCTCAACCATTTCGCGGTAAACGTCCTCGTATTTTACGTCTCGGCCCTTTGCTACGAGCTCGTTATACCTGCGCATAGCTCGTGCCTCGGCTGAAGCGGTGAGGAAAATCTTTACCTCTGCACGCGGCAGAATAACAGTACCGATATCACGCCCGTCCATAATAACGTCGTTGTGCGCGGCAATATCCCTTTGCATATTCAGAAGATAGTCGCGTACCTCTTTAATTGCGCTTACACCCGATGCCGCCATTGAAACCTCAGGGGCTCTTATAGTGTCGCCCACGTCCACGCCGTCAAGGAGAATAACCTGTTTGCCGTCTTGAAACTTCAATTCAAGTGTAAAATCGTTTAACTTTGATACAACGTCGGGAGCTGATGTGGGGTCGATGCCGTGGTTAAGCATATAAAGGCCTATCGTGCGGTAAAGGGCTCCTGTGTCTACGTATATTATTCCAAGCCTTGCCGCTATAGCCTTTGCAACGCTTGATTTACCGGCACCGCCGGGGCCGTCAATAGCTATTCTTAACATATTTAATAACCGTCCTTTTTAAAAGTAAGCCTCTGCGGCAGATTTGCCGGCAGTATAGCCCGTTGAAAATGCAATTTGTAAATTAAATCCGCCCGTGTAGGCATCAACGTCAATTATCTCACCTGCAAAATACAAGCCGGGGTGTAGCTTTGACTCCATGCTTTTAGGTGAAATCTCCTTAACGTCGATACCGGCCGAGGTGATTATAGCTTCCTCAATCGGTCTGAAGCAGGATAGCGGTACAGTAAACTCCTTGAGCGTTTTAAGAATGACCGCACGCTCCTCGCGAGTTAAAAGATTCACCTTTTTTCTCGGGTCAATTCCCGTCATATAAACAAACGGCTCTATCATTTTCGATGGCAAAAGTTGTGATAGAGAATTGATAAAATCGCGGTTGGCATTTGCTTTGAAATCAGATATCAGGCGTGTGTCCAGCGCTTCATTAGATAAAGCGGGCTTCAAATCAATAATAAGACTAAGTGTAGAAATATCATGTCCTCTTATGTGTGCCGAGGCAGATAAAATCATTGGGCCTGTTACACCGAAATGTGTAAACATCATTTCACCGAAATCTTCATATAGGCATTTTCCGTCTGCATTTTTAATTTTTATTGCTACATTTTTAAGCGAAAGGCCCTGTAAATCGGGGCAAATACGCGACGGTGAGCAAATCGGTATCAGTGACGGAATTAACTCTGTTACAGTGTGACCTAGGCGCGAAGCAAGCCTGTAGCCGGACCCGTCAGAGCCCGTCAGTGGGTAAGATTTGCCACCTGTAGCTATTATTACCTTATCAAAGGTATAGTCCTTTGTTGTCTTGACAGTAAAGCCGTTTTCGCATGGAATTACAGACTTTACGCTCTCGTGTATAAATTTTGCGCCACCCGCATACTTCACAAGCGCGTCTACTATGTCGCGAGCCTTGTCGCTTTCTGGGAAAACTCGGTTTCCGCGCTCAGTTTTAAGCGTAACGCCCATATTTTCAAAAAAGCTTATCGTATCAAGTGGGGAAAGATTATTGAGAGAACTGTAAAGAAAACGCGGATTCTTCGTAACGTTATTAAGAAATCCCTCAATATCGGTGTTGTTTGTAACGTTACAGCGACCTTTGCCCGTGATTGCAAGCTTTTTTCCAAGCAGCGGCATTTTTTCAAAAACAGTAACGTTTCCACCGTACATCAGTGCAGTGCCTGCTGCCATAAGACCGGCCGCACCGCCGCCGATAACGCAAATTTTAGGTGAATTATCCATTTTTACCTCTTAGTGTAAACGTTATATTCATCCCATATTTCTTCAAGCGTTTCAAACCTTTTTGTGATTTCGCGCTCGCGCCGTCTAGTAATCTCAACGATAATTGCATTAATTATGCTTATGGGAGCCACGAGGGAGTCCATGTAAGACGCCATATCCGAGCGCGCCTTAAGAAGATAATCAGCATATTCAGCTATGGGTGAGGTCTGTGAATCGGAAAAGCCTATTACTGTAGCATTTTTTGATTTTGCAAATTTAACAGCGCTTACCATTCGTGACGAATAACGCGGGAACGAAAAAGCAATAAGCACGTCACCCTCCGTAATAGAGAACATTTGCTCAAAAACCTCTGCAGTATTCGTAGGAGTAACAAAGCGTATATTATCAAAAATTAAAGAAAGATTATAGTAAAGAATTTTTGCGACGGGCTCTGAGCTTCTTGCGCCCATTATATAAACGCACTTAGCACTCAGAATAGAGCTTACAGCGTCAGAAAAGGCACACCTGTCAAGATTTTCAAGTGTATAACGGATTTTATGTATATCAGCTTCCATTACGTTTTCAATAACGTCCTTACCCGAAAGCTGCTGCTTGGTTATTTCGATACGCTGATTTGGTGTTGATTTAATTCTTACAAGCTCCTCAATAGCCGATTGCATCTCTGAATAGCTTTCGTAGCCGAGGGCGGTTGCAAAACGAACAACTGTAGATTCGGATACACTAACCTGTCTGCCAAGCCTTGCGGCAGTCATAAATGCCGCTTTATCATATTCGTTAAGGATAATTTGTGCAAGCTTTTTCTGACCCTTTGAAAGACGGTCGTAAACCGCCGCAATTCTTTGAGAAATATCAGAAGTCATACGCTCAATCTCCTGAATTTGTAAATTTACGAAAATATCGCGTATATATTATATCACAATAAACTAAGGATTACAATATAAAAAATAAAACTGCCGGCAAAAACCGGCAGTAAAAAATTATAGCTCAATAAGAGTAGGGTTTTCAAAAAACTTAATGTCATTGTCGTGTGTGACCATTATCACAAGCTTATCACGGCTGATGCGATTTACTAAGTCTAAAACACTGCATCGAGTTGCGTTATCGAGCTCCTTCGTTGGCTCGTCAAGCAGTAAAACGTCGGCTGATTTAAGAGCCGCCCTTGCAAGAGAAACACGCATCTTCATACCACCGGATAGCTCTTTGGGGTAAAGCGAAAGCTCGTCCTTATTAAAGCCGAGATTTATCAACAATTCCGCAGCTGAGTTTATCTCGTTTTCACTTGCATTTTCATAAGCAAGGACGTAAACATTCTCAAGAGCTGTAAGTGTATCAAAAAGCCTATATTCTTGTAAATGCATTGAAATACGCCCCTTTTCAACACCGTCAACAGTGCCGGAAAAATCCTTATCAAGTCCGGCTATTATTCGTAAAAGAGTAGTTTTTCCCCTACCGCTTTTAGCCCTCACTACATACAATCCACGGTCTTGAAACGAGTAATGAAAATTAGCAAAAACTTCTTTTCTGCCAAATCTTTTCTCTTTAATATTAAGGTTTACACCCATTTTGCCTGCAACCTCCTGACTGTGAATTTAATCAACATCTCAATAAATGCACTCAGCAAAATAACTGTGATTGTCCATGCGAACATATCAGCACCCTCAAGGATATTTTTTGCATTTGCAATTTCATAACCGATTGAATTTTTAGTATATGTGATAATTTCAGCCGCAATACCGGATTTCCATGCAAGTGCAGAAGAAGTTACAACTGCCGGCAACAGATATTTTGTAAATGTGGGGAGTATCAGAACACTAATTCTTTTTTTGCCTTTTAGTCCGAAAATGTCTGCAATCTCGGTGAGCTCACGGTTCTTAACGTGTAGTGAGTCATAGGTTGCTTGCCATATTATGGGGCTTACCATAAAGAGGCCGATTACAATTGGTATAAAGTCCTTGGATATAAAAAACCAAAGTATAATTATGATTGACGCAACCGGCGTTGACCTTATAACCGATATTATTGGGTGTATAAAGCTGTAAGCCACTAGTGAAAGGTGCGAAAGAGCGCCAAGTGCAATTCCGCTAAAAGTACCGATAACAAACCCTAGAGCAATTCTTAAAAGCGACAGAATAACAGTAAGATAAAAGTTGCCTGTTATACAAAGACTGCAAAATGCCGATACAGTTTGTGTAAAAGAGGGAAAAATGAAGTATACACCAACAACGTGCGACAGTATTTCCCATAATGCCAGCCAAAGAAGAACAGCAACCGAACCGAATAATATCCGTTTTTGCTTAGTCGTCATAATAGAAGCCGTTGCCTGGCAGTGCCTGACCTATTGCCGTGTAAAAGCTTATAAGCGCATCCTTCATATCGTCGCCGTCGATGTATACGATAGAGCCGTCAAGATTGGTGAGGGCGGATTTAGCAATTGCGGCATTCGGTAAAACACCGGCATCTAAAATCATTTGTGCGGCACTATCGATATTTTTCTTGTTGCCAATATACTCAATTGAATTTTCGCATTCGTCAAGGAATCTGTCAACAGCACCCTTGTGCTCATTAAGAAATGCAGTGCGTACTACAATACAACCCATGGTAAGAGGCTCGTCTGATACCTTATCCCATTCTGCAGAGAGGTTGAGGTCTATAGAGTAGCCCTGTGCCTTAGTAAGTGCTGCGCTAACCTTGGGCTCAGGTAAAATTGGGATTGGAACCTCTCCCTTAGCTACTCTTGCAACAAGTGCGTCATGGTCGGGCTCAAATTCAATGTCCGCCTGTACGCCATTCTGGTTTAGCAAATACTGAAGGATAGGACCTGTGGTTGAGGTAGGTACGCTGGCATATATCGTTTTGCCGTTTAGGTCGGCAATAGAGCTTATCGTAGTGTTTTTATCCGTTACTAGATATAGAGAGCCTAAGCAGTTAATGGCAACAACAGTTAATGCACCGCCTGACTTTGTTGCAAGCGTTGCCGCAACGTTGGTAGGAAGGCAAAGCATATCTAAGTCGGGATTCGGGCCCAGGATATCGTCCTTTGCCACCTCGGGGCTATTGTAGATGCTAAAATCGTATTTTTGTGTGTTTTCACTATTGTCATTTATAAGCTTAGCCATACCCATACCGGTAGGTCCGCTTAAAACACCAACTCTTATCTGTGTGTTGTCTTTGGGGGCACACGCAGTTAAAAGAGAAGCTAACAACACAAGGCAAACGGTTAAAGAGATAATTTTTTTCATTTTCTTGTCCTTTCAAGACCTAAAAGGTCTTTTATATAAATTTTTTTGTTATCGTAATCAATGAGCCCGCGTGATTTTAGCGATTCCATAGCTCGGTACAGTGAGGCTCTGCCCCAACTCA